>CAZNTS010000027.1:0-8474 GCA_964576045.1 uncultured Nitrospiraceae bacterium
TTGGCTATCATTTCCACGTCGTGTCAGTCGACAGCCAGGAAGGCGAGAAATTCATTTATCCCCGAATTGATGCCCGATTACGGTCGTCGGGCATGCCGGAGGGAGCGAGAGCATTTGTTACACCTATTATCGGGTGTTAAATGAAGTGCACAAATGTACGGTTCACATGCAGGGCAAAACAGAAGACCGGAAAAATTTGACAGGCAATTGACAAACGCGGAAACGGTTGTCCGGCCAAGTGCGGTGAGGTTCACTGTGCTATATTATAAAGCATGTCCGAATGGATAACTCGGTTGGATACATCTCTGTTCTTGTTACTGAACCGTGGGTGCGAGAATAAAATATTTGATGTTGTTATGCCGGTTATCACTAACAGGTCGTACCTTCTCGTGTTGCCTTTCGTCGCCATTTTCCTTATACAGGAAAAGAAAAAGGCCCTGATCGCCTGTAGTTTGTCTATTATCTCGATCCTCTTTGCCGACAGTATCGGCAATGTCCTGAAACATGTCATCGGGAGGCAGAGACCCTGTAATGTACTGGAGAACCTGCATCTCCTGGTCGGATGCGTCAGGTCCTTCTCTATGCCTTCGAACCATGCGACGAATTCCTTTGCCTTCGCAATACCCTTCCTAGTTATATGCCGGAGCCGGATGAAGTATTTCTTTCTTTTTCTCGCATTCCTCGTGTCCTTTTCGAGGGTTTACGTCGGGGTTCACTACCCCGGTGATGTCACTTTCGGGGCGCTTGTTGGTGCTCTTTCGGCCGCTGCTGTCATAGCACTCTACCGATGGGCAGATAGACGGGCTGTTGAAAGTCCATACACTACTGTGATGTACCTGTTCCTGCTTGTCTTAAGTCTTTTCCGTCTGTACTACCTTTCGTTCGGTCCGCTCGATCTCAGCGCCGACGAGGCCCACTACTGGGAATGGTCAAGGAGACTCGACCTGAGTTATTACTCCAAAGGGCCGATAATTGCATACTTCATCGCATTTTCCACCCTAGTCTTCGGCGATACCGAGTTCGGCGTGAGGTTTCTCGCTGTGCTTTTGTCTTTTCTCGGCAGCCTTATTCTTTATCGGATGGGTAAGGATATGTACGATGAAAAGGTGGGTGCCTTCTCGGCCGTCCTTTTTCAGCTCATTCCCCTTTTCTCGGTCTTCGGAGTGTTATTTACCATAGATTCACCCTTCACTTTTTTTTGGATACTTTCGCTTCATCTGTTCTGGAAAGCAGTTAATAACCCTCCTCAAGCCCCCTTTAATCTCAGTGGGGACGCATGGAATAGTAAAGGGGGGTGGTTGTACTGGATACTCCTCGGTACCTCGGTCGGGCTGGGCATTCTAACAAAATACACGATGGCTTTTTTCCATGTCAGCGTGTTGCTCTTCCTGCTGTTTTCGGTTCAGCACAGGAAATTTCTGAGGCGTGCCGGCCCCTATGTGGCGTTATGTATAAGCGTCGCCCTGTTCTCGCCTGTGATTATCTGGAACGCGCAGCATGATTGGGTTACGGTCAAACATACGGCTGCCCAGGCCCATGTCGCTGATGGTCTTCAGGTATCAATAAAGGGCTTTTTCGATTTCTCGGTTTCCCAGTTGGGCGTACTGACACCCATAATATGCGTTTTCCTGCTTGCGGCATTATGGAAGATAAAGGGAAAGGATTATGAAACCCCTGCCGATGATGGAAAGTTCCTCTTCTGGTTCTCTGCTCCAGTGATAGTCTTCTTCTTCGCCAAGAGCCTTCAGGGGAAAGTGCAGCCGAACTGGGCAATGACGGGCTACATTACTGGTATCATTGCGTTCTCAAGGGTTTTCCTGAAAGGCTGGAAAGGGAAGAGTCGCACTCTAAGAATAGCAGTGGCCGCCGGTATAGCTATTTCACTGGCGGTGGTCGTTGTTGCCCACTATCCATCTAAATTTCAGGTTCCGCCGAAGCTCGATCCCTCATACAGGCTCCGGGGATGGGATGCCCTTGGGAAACAGGTCGACGAGTTGCGAGACGAAATGAAGGAGAAGGGCAACGTCTTTGTTTTTTCCGACAGCTACCAGATGGCGAGCGAACTGGCCTTCTACATGATAGACCACCCGACAACCTACTGCGTGAATATCGGTAGGAGGATGAACCAGTACGATCTCTGGCCCGGTTTCCGGAACCTTATCCATTATAACGGCATTTTTGTTACAATAGCAGGTGCCGCACTAGACCCGAAGATTGCGGCGTCCTTTCAGCGTTGCGAGAGGCGGACGCTGACGATAAACGACAATAAAGGGGTCCTGAAGGACTTTACGGTCTTCCTGTGTTACGACTTCACGGGCATGACTGACGAAAAGGCAGGGGCATACTGATGACTGTATCCGTGGTTATTCCCGTATTTAACGAAGAGGACAATGTCCAGGCCCTTCACGAGAGACTCAAGTCCGTCCTCGTCTCTCTCGGACGCGAATATGAGATCATCTATGTGGACGACGGCAGCACTGACAGGACCCTCCCGCTCCTTGAAGATATTCAGGGAAGAGAGCCTGCGGTGGTGGTGCTGAGTCTCAGAAGGAATTTCGGCCAGACCGCGGCTTTTGCAGCGGGCTTTGATTTTGCCAGGGGCGATGTGGTGATTACTATGGACGGCGACCTTCAGAACGATCCAAATGATATTCCTAAACTCCTGGAGCTTATAAAGGACAATGATCTGGTGAGTGGCTGGAGGAAGAAGAGGAAAGACCCTTTTTTCAGCAGAAGACTTCCGTCCATGGCGGCTAACTGGCTCATCAGCAAGGTTACGGGTGTGCAGCTTCACGATTACGGTTGTTCCCTTAAGGCATATCGGCGGGACGTGATAAAGAACCTGAAATTATACGGCGAGATGCACAGGTTCATCCCTGCGGTGGCGAGCTGGTACGGGGTGAGGGTGGCCGAGGTCGAAACTGAGCACCATCCGAGGCTCAGGGGGAAATCGAAGTATGGCATCACGAGGACAGTCAGGGTCGTCCTCGATCTCATCACAGTGAAATTTCTCCAGAGTTTCTCTACAAAGCCGCTCCAGTTTTTCGGGTCCATCGGCATGGGATGCGGGTTCCTTGGTTTTCTCATTCTGCTGTATCTTACGCTGGAGAAATTGGCCTTCAGCAGTCCCATTGGTGGTAGACCACTACTGCTACTAGGTGCATTGCTCCTCATCGTCGGTATACAGTTTATCGGCATGGGGCTTCTGGGTGAGATGATCGTGAGAGTCTATCACGAAACACAGCGTAAACCCATTTATGTTATAAAGAAGGTCCTTGGCCCGTCCAAATAAGATAGTCATCATTCTCGCAAAGATCTCGATCAGCGGAGGTCTTCTTTACGCGGTAATTTCCAAAACCGGTATCGACAAGGTACTTTCCACATTGAAGGATATAAACGTCCTCTCATTTGTTATCGCTGTTCTGATCTATATGTTGAGTATTTATATTTCTTCTATCAGGTGGCGTCTCCTTCTCCATGAGAGGTTTGAATTGAACAGGCTTGTCTCCCTATATTTCATTGGTTCATTGTTCAATCATCTTCTTCCAGGGCTGATTGGCGGCGATGCGGTCAAGGCTTACTATCTTTACCGGGACACGGGCCGGGGCTCTTCAGCAGTCGCCTCTGTCTTTATGGATCGTTACATAGGCTTTACAGCGCTCATGCTGGTGGGATTGATAGCGTTCCCCTTTGGGTTCGGGTATTTCAAGGGCTCTGTCATCGCATGGTTGCTCCCCCTGATTGTCCTGATCTTCATCGCGGGAAGTTTTTTGTTTTTTGGTTTGAAAATCGGCAGCAGGTTCAAGCCCTTGGCCGGGTTCTACGACTATTTTACAGCCTATAGAGAAAAGAAGGCCATACTGATAGAGACCCTTTTGTTGTCGGTGCTGATACAGGCAATCATAATTTTGGCCGTCTATGTGCTTGGCAGGGGGCTGAGGATAAATGTGCCACTGGTCCCCTTATTTGTATTCATTCCGGTGATCTGGACGATCGCCACTATACCCGTCTCCATATCAGGGCTGGGAGTGCGGGAGGCCTCGTTTGTGCTGCTTTTCGGTTTTCTCGGTATAAACCCTGTTCATGCAACTGCAGTGTCTTTTGCATGGTTTCTCTCGGTGGCGGCAGGAAGTCTGCCGGGACTCGTCGAGTATCTGCGATACAAGAAGAAGCAACCAGATGAGAATGCGCCGCCTTAGTTGGCAGGAACGCTTCCAGCTATTGTCAGGAGCAACTCCCATGGTGTAGAATTTTTTATCTTTGCTCCCGGAGGGAAGGATAATGAGGAAGTATT
The DNA here is from genome assembly GCA_964576045.1 of uncultured Nitrospiraceae bacterium. Classification (GTDB taxonomy): domain Bacteria; phylum Nitrospirota; class Thermodesulfovibrionia; order Thermodesulfovibrionales; family UBA9159; genus CAZNTS01. Next base: position 4,295 of record CAZNTS010000027.1, read on the forward strand.
TCAGCTGGGCGCTCGATACTGCAAGAGGAACTCATCTCCATACACTTAGCGAAGTCCCACTCTTCAGGGGACTGGGCAATAAACTCCTCAGAAGACTACTGATCGACCTCATCGAGAAGAAATACACCAAGGGCGATGTAATATTTCATGAAGGGGACAGTGGTAAGGCGCTCTATGTAGTGCTCGATGGGTCGGTCAGGATAATTAAGAAGTCAAATGCAGGTGGCAGGACACTTGCGATGCTTGGACCCGGTTCCCATTTCGGCGAACTTGCCCTGATCAACCAGTGCTCCCGTTTTGCTACTGCAGTTGCCGAAAGAGATTCTATCCTCCTGATAATGTACAAATCGTATTTTGACGATCTTATCAGGGGCAACAGCGCTATTTCCTCCCGTATTCTTCTCAATCTGGCTGAGATCCTGTCTAACTATATTCACTGTGATCGGCCCGGCAGTGAAAATGAAGAGGGGTCGGTATGATCAAGGGCAGGAACAGGCAGGGCGCCTCAACGAGCGATCTGCGGAAGCTCCATAATCAGATGCCGAAATGGGTAGTTGTCCTGCTGATCACCGGGATCATGGCAATTGTCGTCTTTCACATCGCGTACCTCATTGGCGTGCTGATAATCGCTGCGATTATTGCGTACATCCTGAACTCCGCGGTAAACGTGCTTGAAAGGGTCGGCATCAAGAGGAGCCTTGCCGTCATTTTTCTTTTTGTCGCTGCCGGCGCATCGGTCGTTTTCGCGGACCTCATCTTCGTCCCTGATCTCAAGCAGGAGATTATGAATGCCTATGAGAGGTTTCCTGCATTTTCCCGGCAGATAGAGGGCGCGCTCCTGACGAGTGCACGGAGTGCCCCGATGATCGAATCGGGCGTCAGAAGACTTGTTGAGGGCATATTCGGTCCGACCGGACTTATCGAGAAGACACTCAGCGTCTCCGAGATAATCACGCAGGCTACGCCGTTTGTAATGGGACTCGTCCTTGTGCCGTTTTTCGTATTCTTTCTGCTCAAGGATTGGCCGGGGGTCCTCAGAAAAGTTATGGACTGGGTGCCGGCCTCTTATGTTGAAACTACAGTCTCTGTGATCGCTGAGATAAACATTCTTGTTGGAAGATATCTTAGGGGCCTGGCCGGGGACTGTTTTTTTATAGGGGTGCTGGCTTCATTCGGGCTTTGGCTGATCGGAATCAACTATCCTATCATACTGGGCATTCTGAGCGGCGTTGCCAATATTGTGCCGTACCTGGGTCCCATCACATCCTGCTCGCTTGCCTGCATCGTCGCACTGACACAGTTCAATAGCTTCGAGCCGGTGCTGAACGTAGTTATAGTGTACATATCCATAAGGCTCGTGGATGACCTGCTGATCCAGCCGCTGATAATCGGTAAGAGCGTAAAGCTGCACCCGATGCTGCTCGTCATCACGATAATCACAGGCGAGAAGTTGTTCGGTATCAGCGGGATGGTACTCGGAGTCCCGATAGTGACGGCTGCGCAAAAGATTGCGGGCATATTGCTGGAACATCACCGGGAAAGGGCGAAGAGGGAGGCCGCGGAAGCGCTGATGGAGTGCCGCGTGGAAGAAACCCCTATAATGCCTATTTAATCTGCGCTATCCAAAGATTCTTGCGATAGGAGTGCGCCTGTTTTATTAAGCTACTCTTAATGCTCCGGCGTCTCCGTGCGATTATTTTCCGGCTATATCAGTGGACCTGTCTCATAATTCAATATTTTTTACCTGAACATTCTAAATGTTGATTGTAATCGCCGATTGATGGATCAGATCTATGATCTCCTTCTGATAGAACTTGTCTAATGCCTGAATTCTTCTGGGTTTCTCATTGTCAGCTTGACCAACTTGACAATAACCTACTCAATAGTTATTATATGATTTATAGAATAATGATTCTGAGGAGTGTAGACCATGCCTGCAACGGTGAATGAGTATTACGAGATGCTGGGAGTTTCCAAGGACGCCTCTCAGGACGATATAAAGAAGGCTTTCAGGAAACTTGCTCGTAAGTATCATCCGGACGTGAATCCAGGTGACAAGGCTGCGGAGCAGAAGTTCAAGGAGATAAATGAGGCATACACGGTGCTGAGTGATCCGAAGAAGAGGGAAGAATATGACCGTTTCGGTAAGGCACCCTTTGAAACAGGCGGCGCGTGGTACGAAGGAGTCAAGACGCCGAGATACGAGGACATATTCGAATTCGGTATGGGAGATATCTTCGGGGATATTCTTGGCAGGGCTGGCAGGGCCGAGGCAGCCCATGTGAAAGGGGCAGATATTCTCACGAGTCTTACGGTTACTTTTGACGAAGCTTTCCGTGGTACCCAAAGAGCCGTTACAGTGAGCCACGAGGCGGAGTGTCAGACCTGTCGTGGGAGTGGCGCCGAGTCATCAGAGACCTGCACGCGTTGCAAAGGAAGCGGTGTACTGCAGGCGTCACGGGGCTTTTTCAGGATGCAGCAGGCCTGTCCTCAGTGCGGAGGCAGCGGTAGGAGGATCACCAAGGCGTGCAGGACCTGCGGGAGCAGAGGAATGGTTGTCTCCTCTGATTCGGTAAAGGTAAAGATCCCCGCCGGGGTGGACAATGGTTCGAGGGTCAAGGTAAAAGGCATGGGGAATGCCGGTGAAATGGGTGGTCCCTCTGGAGACCTCTACATAGAGATCACGGTGAAGGCCGACCCTGTTTTCAAGAGGGAAGGAGATAACATTTTGTTGGAGGTGCCGGTCACTTTCGGGGAGGCAGTCCTCGGAGCGAAGATAGAGGTGCCGACCATGGATGGCGTTACTGTGATGACTGTTCCAGCTGGTACTCAGAGTGGACAGAAATTCAAGCTTACGGGAAAAGGCTTCCCTTCGCCGAAAGCAGGCACGAGAGGGAATCTATACGTAATCGTCAGGATTGCTGTGCCGACGGATCTGAGCGGACGGGCAAAAGAGGCGGTCAAGAATATTGAACAGGAGTACAGGGAGAATCCGCGAAAGGGGTTGTTTAACAGATGACGGGCTCAGGTGACAGAAAGCGGCCAGTGTTTATGATTAGTGTGGTGTCACGGATGCTCGGGGTGCATCCGCAGACGCTGAGGTTATATGAGCGGGAAGGATTGGTCACGCCCCAGAGAACGAAGCGGACGAGGCTCTATTCCCAGGAAGACGTGGAGAGGCTCGCCATGATACTAAGGCTTACGAGGGAGATGGGAGTGAACAGGGCTGGCGTCGATATTATACTGAGGCTGAGGCACAGGCTGGAAGTGCTCCAGAAAGAGATGGATGAGATGATGCAACTCCTTGATGAGGACCTCAGAAGCGACTTCATGAGGAAGATAAGAAAGTTGTTCTTTGAAGAATAAAAAGTGAAGCTTAAGATACGGAATCACAAGAAGGGATTTCAGGACGAGGAGGAGATCTTATGAGAATGGACAAGTTGACAATAAAGAGCCAGGAGGCACTGCAGGATGCGCAAAGGCTTGCCGAGAGGAAGGGCAACCAGGAACTTCAGCCGGAACATCTCCTGTGGACGTTGATGGATGATGACGAGGGTATTGTGTCCCAGATACTAAGGAGATTAGATGTTGATGCGAAGTTGCTCCAGGCAGACATCGAAAGGGAGATAGACCGTTTCACCAAGGTGATGGGTGCAACGCCTCTGGGGCAGCTGTATATATCTGCAAGGCTTAAGGATGCTCTGGAGAAGAGCTTCAAGGAGGCGGAGCATTTTGGAGACGAGTATGTAAGTGTAGAGCATCTCCTTCTCGCACTCATAAATTCAGGAGGCCCCTGCGGCGAACTCCTTGGAAAATATGGACTTACTTCTGACAGAGCGATGGGGGCAATGCGCGAGATTCGCGGTGCGCAACGGGTCACAGACCCGAATCCCGAGGACAAGTATCAAGCGCTGACCAGATACGGCAGGGACCTGACCAGCCTTGCAAGAAAGGGCAGGCTTGACCCTGTGATTGGCAGGGATGACGAGATAAGACGGATTATTCAGGTTCTTTCCAGGAGGACAAAGAATAACCCTGTGCTCATAGGAGAGCCCGGGGTGGGTAAGACCGCTATTGCTGAGGGGCTCGCCCAGAGGATCGTTGCCGGGGATGTCCCGGAGACACTGAAGAACAAGCTAGTCGTTGCCCTAGACATGGGGGCACTTGTCGCGGGCTCCAA
>CAZNTS010000028.1:0-7048 GCA_964576045.1 uncultured Nitrospiraceae bacterium
CAATGACTTCTTCGTGAATCTGCTCGACATGAGCACGACGTGGAAGGCAACTGCGGAAGACGATGACATATTCGAGGGTCGTGATCGCACAACGGGCGCACTCAAGTGGACCGGCACCAGTGTCGATCTAATCTTCGGTTCGAACACCCAACTCCGGGCCTTGGCGGAAGTTTACGGATGTGAGGACTCCCAGGATAAGTTCCTACATGACTTTGTAGCAGTGTGGAACAAAGTCATGAACCTTGACCGTTTCGACGTCGCTTGATCGTAGCATAAATGTCTTAGAGGGCTTCTGACCGGGCGACGAAGAAGCGGTTAGCTAACAACCCGTTCCGGCGGACGGCGTATCGCCGCCGCCGAACCGGAACGTTAAGCGGATTTTTTTCAAAATCTTTACTGCTGCAGATAATTAAAATGTGCGGTGTCGGTGGAAAACGCAAAATGCAGATGAGAAGTACGGCGGGAAGTATTGCTGTCCGCAATCGTCCGGAATAGACACGCAGGTACCAGCGCTGCCCCCGAGCTCAACGTTGTAATATTCTTTCGGTAATCCGCGACACTTTCGTTTTCTAATACCTATCGACTTGTCGGAAGCACAATTGTAAGACAACCTTATTCACAAGTCGGTGATCGTGCATGCTTCAGGGCAAAACTATATCAGTGCTACTCTTGCTGTCCTCGGCATGCCTCAAATGGTCAATTTTTCTTACTTTCCTAAGCCGAGATCTTCTTAATAAGCCAGGCCATATTTTTGCCAAGCTCTACCATGGTCCGCATCCCCTCGTTGTCATTCTTGACTTCCCCGGGCTCTCTGCCGATTCCGAGGTTCCAGTAACTCGATCCAGGTATAATCATCTGCCCGATGAGAAAGAAGTAATTGAGAGAGCTGAAAACGTGAGTGGCGCCAGCGCGACGCACGGCCACAACTCCGGCTCCAACCTTTCTTTTGAGCATGTCTTCATTTGCCCTGGCTACCATACCGCACCTCTCTATGACCGCCTTCATAGCTGCCGACACATCGGAAAAATATGTGGGAGAGCCGAGGAGTATGCCATCGGCTTCTCGCATCTTGCATATTAGAAAATTCATTTCGTCTTTATCCACGGCGCATTTCGCATTCTTGTTCTCGAAGCATTTATAGCAGGCGATGCAGCCCTGAAGGGCCTTCCCCGAGAGCTGAATCAGCTCTGTGTTGATCCCTTCCTTTTTGATCTCCTCCAGTACAGTACTCAAGAGTATGGCGGTGTTGCCGTCTTTTCGTGCACTTCCATTAAATGCCACAACCTTCATTTCATGCCTCCTTTGGCAATCCCTTAATTTTAACAAATTTATACAATGCCAGCTATGAAAAGCAATGTGATACGGGGCGAAAGATGGCAAGTCGGGATGCAGGTCAGAGGATCAACAGAGATCCTCGCCACAAAAAAGAGGTCGAGGAGTATTTTCTCCACTTCCTGCGCTCAGTAAAAGGAGCAAGAAAGTCTTAGTCAGACCTCATGTTGTCCGACTCGCTTTACTCAACTCTTATGACTTGTTTTCTGACCATTGCTGTTGTACCTTAGGAAAGAGGGAGAAATCTACTTTCCTACCAATTCGGCCGCCATGTCACCTATCTCAGTCGTTGAATAGCCCATCTTCCCCGCAGCGAGGCTTCTGATCTTCGTGCCGGTAAGTTCCATCACTGACTTCTCTATCGCGTCGGCAGCGGCTCTTTCCCCGAGGTGATCGAGCAGCATTCCGGCCGCACAAATGGCCGCTAAAGGGTTGATGACATTTTGGCCTCTGTACTTCGGCGCAGAGCCTCCCATGGGTTCGAACATCGAGACGCCTCCGGGATTGATGTTCCCGCCGGCAGCGATACCGAGACCTCCCTGGATCATCGCGCCCAAGTCTGTGATGATGTCACCGAAAAGGTTGTCCGTGACGATCACATCAAACCACTCTGGATTCTTCACGAACCACATGGTAATGGCATCCACATGTGCGTAGTCCGTCTTGATTCCAGGAAACTCTTCTGCAACTTTATAGAAGGTCCGTTCCCATAAATCAAAGGCATACGTCAGGACATTTGTCTTTCCGCAAAGGGTTAGCTTGTTATGCTTACTCCGCCTTTTTGTATATTCAAAGGCATACCGGATGCACCGCTCGACCCCTTTGCGTGTATTCACCGATAACTGTGTTGCTATCTCATCAGGGGTGCCTTTCTTCAAAAAACCTCCTGCACCAATATAGAGACCTTCAGTATTCTCTCGTACTACGACGAAATCAATATCTTCTGGACTCTTGTCCTTCAAAGGACAATCGACACCGGGAAAGAGCTTTACAGGGCGCAGGTTGATATACTGGTCCAGTTCGAATCTCATCCTGAGGAGTATCCCCTTTTCGAGTATGCCCGGCTTTACGTCAGGATGGCCGATTGCCCCAAGATAGATTGCATCGAATTTTCTGAACTCGCCGATCGCGCTGTCAGGCAGGACTTCACCAGTCTTCAAATACCTTTCCCCTCCGAAATCAAAATGGCTGAAATCAAGTTTGAAGCCATGCTTTTGGGAGGCGGCATTCAAGACCTTTATTCCCTCGGCAACAACCTCAGGCCCTGTTCCATCACCTCCGATTACTGCGATCCTGTATGTCTTTGGCACCTGATCCTCCTCTTCCTGAGCATTTAAATTCTATATATTACAAAAAAAGCATGTGAGTGCATATCTGAGGGAGCAAAAGTGCGGTATCCAAGTTATTACGTTACCTTCTTGCCGAGCGCCCTCTCAACGGTCTTAATGGCGCAGAATTCGCCACACATACTGCACACATCAGTCAGGGAGGGTGGTACCTGACCCCGCCACTCCCGTACCCTGTCGGGATCAAGGCTGAGAGATATCTGTCCTTCCCAATCAAGATTCTTCCTGTATCGCGCCATCTTCCTGTCCTTTTCGATTGCGCCTGGTATGCCCTTTGCAATGTCGGCCGCGTGGGCCGCGATCCTCGAAGCGACAACTCCTTCCTTCACATCGTCGATATTCGGAAGCCTTATATGTTCCGAAGGGGTGACGTAGCAAAGGAAATCGGCTCCGGCAGCGCCCGCAATCGCACCGCCTATTGCAGCAGTGATATGGTCATAACCCATCCCGATATCAGTGACCAGTGGGCCAAGCACATAGAAAGGAGCACCCTTGCATATTTCCTTTTGTATCTTTATGTTCAGTTCCACCTGGTTCAACGGAACATGTCCTGGCCCCTCTATTATTGTTTGAACACCTGCTGCAAGTGCCATGTCCCTTAACGCGCCGAGGGTGACCAGTTCCTCCATCTGACTTCTGTCTGTTGCATCTGAAAGACAGCCTGGCCTGAACCCGTCCCCGAGACTGAGGGTCATATCATATCTCTTTGCGATCTCCAATAGTCTGTCATAATGCTCAAAAAGAGGATTCTCCCTGTCATTATAAATCATCCACTCAAGGAGAAAGGCGCCTCCCCTGCTCACAACATCGAGGATCCTGCCGTCTTCCTTTAGCCTCTCAATAGCCCTTCTCGTTACGCCACAATGGACTGTTATAAAGTCGACACCGTCCGTGGCGTGTTTCTCTATCACCCCGAAGAGGTCATCTGGCGTCATCTTTGAGATGTGCCCGCGTTCTTCCGCTACGCGGACCACCGTCTCGTAAATCGGGACTGTTCCGACAGCGACAGACGATTTTTTGATGAGGCTGCTCCTCAAGTCCCGAATGGCGCCGCCTGTGGAGAGATCCATCACCGCGTCGGCACCGTATTTCTCAAGCACCTCAAGCTTCCTTATCTCTTCTTCAAAGGATATCCTGTCCTTTGAGGTGCCTATGTTTGCATTGATCTTAGTTCTCAGCCCTTTTCCTATCCCGAGAGGACTGATATCGTGAAGAATATTTCTCGTGATCACGGTCACGCCATCAGCGATATCGGCAACGAGGTTTCCTGGAGATACGCTCTCACACATGGCAATTTTTTCCATTTCCTCTGTGATTATTCCTTTTTTTGCCAGTTCTATTCTTGTCATGATTGTTCTCCTAATTCCAATTCACCCAAATATTTTCGTGCAGTTACCGCAACGTCAACTTCACCCAGGATACCCCTGATGAGCGCGATTCCATAAGCCCCTGAACGTATCACGTCTCTAACATTTTCTTGTTTTATTCCACCGATTCCAAAGACGGGCACCGAGAGCTTTTCACTAACGCTTTTTAGAACGTCAAGCCCCAGAGGCTTTCCAAACCTACGTTTCGAAGGCGTATAATACAGGGGACCGAAGGTAATGAAATCCGCTCCTTCTTTTTCAGCGGCCAGTGCTTCAGTCAGATTGTGGGTGGAAGCCCCGATTAACATCTTCTTTCCCACCAGCTTCCTAACCGCATGGACAGGTATGCCTGTCTGGCCCAGATGTACTCCGTCAGCCTCGGTGCACAGTGCCACGTCAATCCTGTCATTCACAAAGAGCCTTGCACCATACCCTGAGGTGAGTCCTTTCATCCTGTAGGCTGTATCCAGCAACTCTTTTATGGACATATCTTTTTCCCTCAGCTGCACGGCCTTTACGCCAGCCCTGAGCGCATCCTCGACGCCGTTGAGTAGCGAATCACGGTCAACGAAAAGCCCTCTGTCGGTTATCAGATAAAGTCTGAAGGCTATCAATTCTCTCCTGCTTGATTACCTTCTGGCAACCATACTTAAAGCATCCCTTCTATCGGGCTGCTCGCTGTAGCATAGAGCTTTTTTGGTATCCTGCCCGCCGTATATGCGAGCCTGCCGGCAATCACTGCATGTTTCATCGCTCCTGCCATGGCTACGGGATCTTTTGCCCCTGCAATAGCGGTATTTATCAGGACCGCGTCACAGCCAAGTTCCATGGCTATCGTCGCATCCGAGGCTGTCCCGACGCCGGCATCTACGATTACGGGGACCTTTGCAGACTCGAGGATTATCCTGATGTTATAGGGATTCCTTATCCCGAGGCCTGAGCCGATGGGAGCGCCAAGGGGCATCACGGCAGCAGCCCCCGCGTCTTCGAGCCTTCTAGCCATGACGGGGTCATCGTTGGTGTAGGGGAAAACGATGAAACCTTCCTTGGAGAGGATTTCCGTTGCTTTCAGAAGCCCAAGCGTGTCGGGGAAAAGGGTCTTTTCGTCTCCAATCACCTCTAGTTTCACCATCTCCGACACCCCTGCCTCTCTTGCAAGACGGGAATACCTCAGCGCGTCTTCAACTGTATAACAGCCCGCCGTATTCGGGAGTATTTTGTATTTCGACAGGTCCAGGTAGTCGAGGAGATTTTCTGACTTTCTGTCAGTGATGTTTACCCTCCTCACCGCTACGGTCACAACATCCGCACCTGACGCTTCCACTGCACGTGTTGTTTCCTTAAAGTCCTTGTACTTTCCTGTTCCAATCCATAGCCGTGACTTGAACTCGATGCCCCTGATCATTAATCTGTCGTCCATGTTTCCTCCGCGTCTTTGCGTCATCCCTTTTCCTGTTATTTCTTGCCTGATAGCTTGTCTCCCCCTCCGACAAAATAGACAATCTCTACGCTGTCTCCTTCTTTCAGGCTGTAATGTTCAAAAATATTCCTCTTGACAACCTTAAGGTTCACTTCAATGGCGACCCTGCCGGGCACTATCTTCAATTCTTTCAGAAGATGTGCAAGCGTGTCCTGCTCCGTGACAAATTCTTCGCCATTGACCTTCAGTCTTATCATCGTGTTGAAGTCTCTAGATAATAATTATCAATACAAAGAGGCATGCTTTTCGGCACCCGTAAACCTTGCGAAGCAGAAGAACTTCGATGCTGCCTTTTTTTATTACATCTAAACAAAAAATCCTCCTTCCCTGAAAGCGGGGAATAGAGGATCATCGACATAATCACCGTTCCCATTCCCTACGCCAGAATTACCCGGATCAGGTTCAAGGGGTCTTCCCGTATGTCAGGAAATTCTCAGGCCTCTCAGCCTCCCCCAGGGATATCTAATAGCCAAACAGCTGTGTTTATTAATAATATACCACCCTAGCGCATTTTATCAAGAAAAGCGATGCTCCTCATTGACTTTCAGTTTCCCAAAGGGAAATAATTAAACATGAATTCCCGGTTTAACGCGTTCGGTCCATACCTAAAGAAGAAATTCGGCACAGTGGTGTACAAGGTGAATGTGGATGCAGGATTTACCTGTCCCAACAGGGATGGTACTCTAGGCGTGACAGGGTGCATTTACTGCAATAACGACAGTTTCCGGCCTTCTGAATGCAGGAATGAGATATCCATTGGAGAACAGATTCGGAATGGTGTCAGATACCTTTCGGTGCGGTATGGCGCGAAGAAGTTCCTCGTCTATTTTCAGCCTTACACGAATACCTACGCTCCAGTACGGGAGCTGGAACGGATGTACCGTGAAGCCCTCTCCATGCCGTCGGTGATAGGCCTTGCTATAGGAACGCGGCCGGATTGTGTGGACAAGGAAAAAATAGATCTGCTCAGCGAACTTGCCAAGGACCACTTTATCCTTGTCGAGTATGGTTTACAGTCGATTTATGAAAAATCCCTTGAGTATATCCTCAGAGGACATGACTACAGGGCATTTATCGATGCCATCGAGCTCACTAGCGCAAAGGAAATAGAGGTGGGCGCACATATCATCGTCGGCCTGCCGACCGAGACAAGGGATGAGATGCTGGCGACGGCAGATGAACTGTCAAGCCTTCATATCGGGTTCTTGAAAATACATCAACTCCAAGTGGTGAAGGGCACACTCCTTGCCGAGCGATACGCTGAGAAGCCATTTCCTGTATTCGGATATAGCGAATATCTGGATTTCCTTGTTGATTTTGTTGAACGCCTTTCTCCCGATATTGTCCTTCAGAGGCTCTTTGCCCTTTCACCCGACGATATCCTGTTAGCTCCTCAATGGGGCAGGACGAGGCAGCAGATACTCCGGGATATCAACGAGCGGTTCGTCCGGAGGGATGCGGTGCAGGGCTCGAAATGCCTCTGTTACAAACGTTGACCATATTGCCTTCATGAGCAGCGAAAG
>CAZNTS010000029.1:0-13674 GCA_964576045.1 uncultured Nitrospiraceae bacterium
GGGTCTTCTGAAGACCCATATCTTGTTTAGGAAATACCGGAAGGAAGTTGAAGAAGTTCTTCAAACATTGGATGATAACAACCAGCGGTTTCTTGACGTATTAAGAAAATCACCATTCCCGATCGTTCTATTCGACGACAACATCGATAGCAACCTATTCTCGCCACCCATCTTTACGAGCTATATTCTGCCGTACTATAAGCGAAAATGTGTGGAACTCCATGCTAGCGGAAAACTATGTGTGGCTCATTGGGATGGAAGACTGAAGTCACTTCTACAATATGCCTCAGATACTGGTCTAGACGGCTTAGAGTGTGTGACTCCACTACCTCAAGGAGACGTCACAATAGAAGAGATTCATTCCGCACTGAAAGGCATGACATTAATGGATGGAATACCATCGGTCTTGCTTCTTCCTTGGATGAAGGATTCCGAATTGAAAATCTTTACCGAAAATTTACTGCGACTCTTCTCACCGCATCTAATTCTAGGGGTGGCAGACTTAGTTCCTCCTGACGCGAAGATCGAGAAGGTTCGGTTGGTGACAAAGATCGTCAAGGAGTTTCAAAATGAATGATCATCCCTGCTTCAAAGATACGTGCAGTCTCGGAATTCAAATTCCGCCGCATAACGTTGCATGATAACATGAAACTATTTTCAAAGTTCTTTGCATGACTTTTGGAGTCGCGAGCCCTCGAGGAGAATTAGCTTATAGGGCAAGAGGCGATTTACCGCTCCTAAGAAATCAAGCACGGGGGAAACTGTGTGACGACCAGAGATCGTCTGAAGTCAGTCAGCGACGCAATTGTCAATATGAACCTTGAAGCTGCTCGAAAGCAATGCCAACAAGCCTTGGCGGAAGGGATATCGCCACTTGACATCATCAATCGAGGACTGGTTCCAGGTATGCAGATAGTCGGTCAGAAATTTCAGACCGAGGAATTTTTCCTCACCGACCTAATTGCTGCTGGCGCCGTCATGCAAGATGCAATGAAGATCCTACAGCCTCATATCAAAAGTGAGGACGAAGGAATGAAACTTGGCACGATTGTTCTGGGAACAGTTGAAGGAGATCTGCACGATCTGGGTAAGAATATCGTAGGAATGCTTATGAGAGTTTCAGGTTTCGAAGTGATCGACCTCGGAGTGGACGTGCCGCCCTCTAGGTTTGTTGAAGCAATTCGCATCCATCACCCCAGCTTTCTCGGCATGTCAGCATTGATAACGAGTACCATGCCCTCAATGGCGAAAGTCATAGAGGAATTAGAAAAGGCCTCGCTCAAAGCGCAGCTTAAGACGATAGTTGGGGGAGCCCCGCTCAGCGAACAATACGCCAAGACCATCAGAGCTGACGCTTTCGCTCCAGACGCAGTATTAGGAGTTGAAGTCTGTAAGAAGTGGGCTTCGGGAGTCGGCATTGCATGAAGATTAGAGAAAGGATAGAAGCGGTACTTCACGACGAGACGCCTGACATAGTTCCGTTCACAGTGTACACGATGCTCCTACCTTCAAGAGGCTCGATGGAGCGTGATCTAAGGAACTTAGGGCTTGGACTTGTAGAATTGGGTGTATCTGTGTATGGCGTGAATACGCCAAGGGTAAGGACCGAGATGATAGACGACCTGGCGCTCTTTCTTCGTGGATATCGCATCACGTCCACCGCAAAGAAGAAGCGTCAAGCTCGCAGATCATACACGGGCCCGGCGGGTACAGTTTCCGAAGGATTCACCCTTGGTTACACGCCAGGCCTTGGAGAATGGCCAATCGAGTGGATGATCAAAGAGCTAGGCGACTACGAGATCGTAGCGCAGATGATTGATGACACAGAATACTTCCCTGATTATGAAGAGTTCTCAAAAGCCGAAGAGACCATGGGCGATGACGGCATCGTCATCCCGATGACACCAAAGTCTCCATTGCAGTCAATGCTCCTGGACCTGATGGGATACGAGCGATTCTCGATCGATTACCACAACCATCGCGAGGAGTTTGATGCTCTATACACGCTTTTCACAAAGAAACAGTTAGAGATGTACAATGTCATAGCTGACTCTCCAGCGGAAGCAATTCTACTAGATGACAATATCAATGGTGTCGTAACGAATCCCAAACTGTTTGAAAGCTACTGTATGCCGTTCTACGAGAAAGTTGCAGAAATCCTCCATCAGCATGATAAGATTCTACTGGTACATTGTGATGGTAAGCTAAAGTGTCTGCGCGATCAGATTTCGAAAAGCAAAATGGACGTAGTTGAGGCATTTACTCCGCCGCCCATTGGAGATATCTCGATTGAAGACGCAATGTCAGCATGGAAGGGAAAGATCATCTGGGCAAATTTCCCTGCGACTTCAACGCTGAACGTGCAGCTCGACAAAGTAGAAGAGGAGACAAAGAAGATACTGAGTAGTGCTTCACGAAGCAAAGTCTTCGCTTTAGGAGTTACAGAAGACATCGGAGACATACGATCAACGCGCTACTTCCAAGTGCTCTGTGCTATCACGAAGACTGTCATGAAGTACGGAACGTACCCGATTACTTTCTAAATGTAGATCATGCCGTGAAGATATTGAGTGATCAGAAGCTTTGAATCATCTTGCTAATTTTGCATGAAACATAACTGGATCTGAGTTGGACAAGTGAACAGGCTGATTAGGGGTTGCGTAATTGGGATAACTGGGTCACGCTAGAACCATAATTTGGGCAGAGATGTATTACTTAACACATGAGATGACGATTTATCGGTCCAAACGAGTTTACTTTCAGCATTTTTCATTCTTTTTCTAAACTGAGTTGGAGTTGAACTCCTGAAGCATCGAAGGATAGTCTATTCGGCTTTAATTCATGTAGTCATGGGTTTGAAATTCGTTGCTATTCCATCCAAGAAGCGTTTCGCGTCAGCATCCAACTCAGCTACCCTGTGATTCTCTAAGATTTTGTGAGCTTTCTCTCTAGCCATCGCGAGACTGTTTTTTGCACCTTTGCCGACCCATGCGTCGTAGTCTGACCTACACGAGATACTGGGCACCCAATATTCCTCCTTTAATCGGCGTTTCGCAAAGTGCAGGTCTTTGCTCAAGAAGTGCCCGCCCGGTCCTACTGCTTGGATATTTGTAGTGGCAAGCGTTTCAGGAGTAACCTCAATCCCTTTTCGAAGATGATATAGAAAGCCGAGGATTTCGTTATCTACAACGAGCTGTTCATGGCTAACTGTAAGACCACTAGCGAACATTCCAGCGTTCATGAGAATATGCGCCTGTGAGCAGATAACTGCCGTCGCAGTCATCATCTTTTCCCAAGCATTCTGTTCGTCCAAGCAATGCGAATCAGAATCTGGGCCTATCGACATTGTTGGAAGACGATAGAATCTGCCTAACTGCGCGATCGCGACTCTAAGAGCGACGGTCTCAGGGGTCCCAATGACTGCCCTTCCCTGATGCATGTCCATCATGACCGGCGCAGCGCCATAAATCACTGGGCATCCGGGGCTTACTAGTTGACTTATCAATACACCACTCAGAATCTCAGCATTTAGCACAACCATGGTGCCCGCCATGCTCATTGGACTGGTCCCACCGCTAATAGGACAAGAAGCTATAATGCACGGAACTCTAGCGCGCGCATTTTCAATCAGAGCCTCTACGGGTCCTCTATCCCAACACAGGGGGGTTGTCGGGTCAATCAAGGACGTCATGATTGGGAATTCGGCAAGATCTTGTCCTTTGAGGACTGCTTCAGCCATTTTGAACTGGGTTTGAGCAACGATCGGATCTGAATGACATAGGAAAATGTGCTTGCTAGTGTTTGCCAACATCTCTCTGGTGGCTAAGATTTCTCCCCGCGGACCCTTAACGTCCTGAGGAACGACCTGGACGCCGACTACGTGTATGTTATCCAACGCATCGGCCAGCCGAGCAAATTCGGCGACGTCCCGGACATTGGCTGGTCTCCTCTCGCCGGAGTCGGATTTTAGAACGAAAGTTCCGACATTTCCACTCCATGCATATGTGTTGTCGTCGCCAATATCCATCGAGGCCGTTAGATCCCTGTCGTACAGTCTGATGTTTGACGGAGGTTTTTTGATGCTTTCCTCCAACACCTGCTGAGGAATTCGGACTATGCGGTTATTGAAGTCCACGGTGCAGCCGGCTCCCGCCAACAGTTTCATGACATGTGTACTTCGAACTAGGATACCAGTTTTCGACAAGACTTCAAGTGATGAATGATGAATTGCTAGCAATTCATCGCTAGAGAGTATTTCGAGTCGACCAAGCTTCAATTGATACCCTTCAGTACTTGTAATATTTTTGTAATATACAGCTGACTATTTTGTAATTTCCTCACTTTACTAGAGATTGCTCAGTCGCCCGGAGCCGGTGGGGATTAGTCGGCAGAGAGAAACCTGTAGCCAGATCAGTACACCCCGATAACGATTTCATGTCTACGAGTTTGAGGAGACTTTCGAAATGCTAATAACCGGTTTAAACTGAACTCACGCGGAGTTTTCGGTTGATAAAACGTGGACCGTTGGAAAAGAGAACGATCGGATACTGTTGTGTGCCTGATGTCAAATCTCCGGTGACTCTGTTAAGCCATGCCGCTAAGGCCAGAGACGCAGGGTTCAGCGCCATATGGGTCTCCGACCATTTTCACCCTTGGTCTCATACAAATATGCAAGAATGTCACACGTGGACTTGGATCTCAACAGCGCTAGAGAGAGTACAGAAAATACCATTCGGAACCGCTGTCACTGCCCCAATTCTGAGATATCATCCCGCTCTGATCGCACAAGCATTCGCTACGATGCAGGCAATTCACGGTCAGAGAATAATCCTTGGTCTTGGCACGGGTGAAGCCATAAACGAACTACCTCTAGGCTTTTCC
Organism: uncultured Nitrospiraceae bacterium; assembly: GCA_964576045.1. Classification (GTDB taxonomy): domain Bacteria; phylum Nitrospirota; class Thermodesulfovibrionia; order Thermodesulfovibrionales; family UBA9159; genus CAZNTS01. The sequence goes on from CAZNTS010000029.1 coordinate 4,882, forward strand.
TGGCCTTCGATTCGAGAGAGGAGAGCGAGACTAATCGAGGCTTTGACGGTAATACAGAGACTCTGGAACGAGGAGTTCGTTAATTTTGACGGCAAGTATTACACTTTACGTAATGCAAATCTGTACATGAGGCCAAGCGTTCCGATATACTTGGCGGGATTCGGACCAAAAATGGCAAGATTAGCAGGAAAACGAGCTGATGGATTCATTACTGTAATCAAACCAATAGAGTACACGAAAAACGTCCTGTTTCCAGCGATAGAGGAAGGTGCTCGCTCCTCAGGAAGAACAGCAGACGACATTTTCAAAGTGATCGAACTTGACATATCGTACGATGAAGATTACGATAGGGCCATGTCATCTGCAAGAAGCTTAGCACCCACCCTGGTGCCGGACGTTTTCAACAAGCCATATGACGACCCTAGAGAGCTAGAGCTCCTCGGCAGGAACGTGACGGACAAAGAAATCACTGAAGCGTATCTTGTAGGGACCTCTCCCGAAGATCAAATAAAGAGAATTGAGAACGCGTTCGAATCGGGATTCGATCACGTCTACATATGGAGCGTCAGTCCGGACGAAGAGAAATTCATCAAAATGTGCGGCCAAGAAATATTGCCGTACTTTAAGAATTGAACTACGCTGTACTCGGTGAAGAGACAGATTGCCCGGAAACCTACCGTGGGTGATGATCGAGTTCCGCAATTAGGCGAACATCGACGTCTGACGATCGGCACTGTTAAATACAAATATACACACCGTAACACGAGCGGCGTTGACCTCGCAAAAGCCGTCGGTTTTTGTAAGAGACGCAACCGGACTAGTGAGGGAGTTCGGTTGGTTTGATGTAATGGTTCTCAGCAGCGGAACAATTTGGGTAGCAATGGCGGGCTACTCGTTTTACATAGCGTATTTCCCTGTCCTCGGACCAAATGCGTGGATTCCCCTCGCACTCGGTATCGGTGCCATAACTTCTTTCTTCTACTACTTCGGCTTAGTCTTCTTATCAATAGCAATGCCTCGCGCAGGAGGCGACTACATCTACACAACGAGGATCTTTAGCAAGGTTGCTTGTTTGGGATTCATGAATAACCTAGCCTTCGTTATATGGTCGGTAATACTGATGGGTGAGTCAGTGCCCTACGTTGTCAGTCTTGGCTTAGTCGCTCCGTCCTATTTTCTTTCCTTACAAACGGGGAACAGTGCACTATACTCTTTCGCGACGATCTTTTCGCAACCGAATGTGGCGTTCGCCACTGGAGTAGTTATCACAATTCTGCTGACGCTAATTGCAATAGCAGGAGCGCGTTGGATTAAATTCTTCAATAGGATTACACTTTTTATCGCGATTCTCGCATTTTTCGTCCTAGTTACTGTCCTTTTCTCCTATTCGAATTCCGACTTCCAACAAGCGTTTAACGGAATCTCCGCGACCACAAATGTCACATACACTGGTCTCATACAAACCGCGGGCACAACCGGTTGGGCTCCACCAAGCTATAGCTTCCAAGGCGCAATGTCTCTAATTCCTCTTAGCTTTTTTACATATTACGGCGCGTCGTTCGGGGCTTATTATGCCGGTGAGATAAAGCAGGTGCAAAAGACGATGTTCTTGTCAACTATACTTTCAATTTTAGGCGGATTTGTAATCCTTGGCATTGAAGGGCTGGGAAGTTATCATCTAATGGGGGACTCATTCTTCTCTGCCGTATCTTGGCTGGGGTGGGGTCCCGGAGCTGCCAAGAATCCATTCCCTACTTTGCCAGCGTTGAACGCTCTAGCTGGTTTGGTGGTCCCGGCGCCTTACAACACATGGTATCAGTTATTTTGGGGAGCAGCGATGATTATAACATACATTCCGTGGTTCATGACTTACTACATGTGGCTCACTCGGTCCATGTTTGCTTGGTCGTTTGACCGAGTTATGCCTGAGAAGCTCAGTAAAGTAAGTGAGAGGTTTCACACTCCAGTCTTGGCGAATGTAGCTATCGCCATAGGTATGATAATTACTGAAGCCGTCTTTATCTACACGACGTTTTTCTACACACAATTCAACGCGTTTACTGGATTGCTTGCTGTAATGATCCTGCCATCAATAGTTATGATAGTTTTCCCATTCGTTAAGAAGGAGACATTCAATGCTTCCCCCTCGATAGTCAAATCAAGAGTCGGCGGAGTTCCCGTACTGACGATCTTGGGTGTGCTGGCAACTATAGTCACTGTAGGTTCAACCATTTGGTTCCTAGGTCAACCGCTTCTCGGTCCAACTAACCCATCATCCTTCGCTTTCTTTATAGTGGTCTTCGGAGTTGGCATAGTGATATTCTACGTGGCAAAGTATTATCGGAAAACTCAAGGCATGGATCTGGGTCTAGCGTTCGGAGAGATACCGCCCGAGTGAAGAGAACTGCTGCGTCTTGTAATTCTGATAAGCGAAAGGTGCTACTGCGCGGTTGCTGCGATCCGAAAAGGGAAGGCTGCATAAGTACATGTTTAATGGGATTCACCCTGAATGAGCGCCTTGACAGAAAAATCAGACAATTTAGCGTATAATGGATTTCGGACTCATGTGTGCTCTTTGAGAAAGCGCTTACACATTCGTCCAACGATTTCGACATCATCAAAATAGACCTTGGTCGAAGGGATCAATGTCATCTCAGCATCGGGCAAGCTTTCTTTCAAGCGGCGGGATAATTCAACAGGATGAATTGAATCCTCCCCAAGTGCAATGACAAGAACTGGAAAGCGCAACTTAGTCAACTGATCAAGGCTGGGCAAAATAACCCAATCAGCAATAGTTTCACAAGCCAGCGCAATGCTCGCGGTATCATGGGAACAAAGGACATCCTTCGCGTACCGGTTAGCGACTGCTGGAGACATGATAGGTTCCTTGCAGTACTGAGCAGCGAATTCCTTCATGCCCAGTCTCGAGATCAGTTTCCCCATCTCCTTAATCTCATCACGTGCTGGATTCGGCTTATCGGCAAATGCAGGGAGGGAAAGGATCAGTGCCTGTACGCGTTCTGGATGGTTCAATGCAAAGAGTAGAACGGTAGCTGAGCCCATTGAGTCGCCGCCCACGATTGCACGCTCAATCCCGAATTCGTCCATCACGGCCGTCTGATCTGCCGCCATAAGTTCAGCATTGTACAATGCTGAGTCACGTATAGGAGTCGAGCCACAATGACCACGCTGGTCGAAGATAATGATTCGGTAATTATTCGCCAAAGGAGCAAGCTGCATCCGGCTCCAGAGGCGATTAGCTGTCAATCCATGGGCAAAGATTAACGGAGGGCCCTCGCCGTAAGTCTCCGCAGCAAGCTCCACACCATCAGACACTATTCGACGAGAATCCGTCATGATGATCTTCCTATACTTGACAAGGGAAGCAGCAACATAAATCGCTCATAATCTCATCGAATGTTTTTCGATGCGCTCGAAGTGCAATTTCCAAGGACGGTAAAAGCTAGCGAAAAGTTCGGTCACCAGCACTGCTATTGTTTGAAACGGAGATATGACCATTTATATGAATGACGTCGGTATTTTCTTGAGGGTTGTAGGACCCGAGTGCATTTCATCTCAACATATCCATCCGAAAGGACCATCAATCTCTTGCTTGAGTTTCAATTCGGGCTCTTATGACCCACGGGTCGAAATATTGAGTGAGAAAAAACAAATTTTCGAACGCATACGAGACTGCATTGTAAGCTTTGATTCAGCAGGGCTCGTAAACGCCTGCAACGAAGGATTAGCTTCAGGTATCCTCCCTGCGGAGATCATCAAGAAAGGAATAGCGACGGGTACACAGGTGATCGGTTCGAAATTCGAGAAGGGTGAATTCTACCTTTCCGAATTGATCATGGCCGGTGAGACGATCAAGACAGGTATGAAGGTTATCGAACCGCATGTCCTTGCTAAGGATGAATTGGAGGCTTCCGGTCGAATAGTGATTGGTACGGTGGAAGGCGATGTACACGATATCGGAAAGAGCATAGTGAAGATGTTCCTGCAAGCCGCTGGTTTTGAAGTAACCGATCTTGGTGTAGACGTCCCCGCGAATAAGTTTACTCGAGAAGCCCAGAAGAACGTACCGGATGTTCTGGGAATGTCAGCGTTAATGACAGTCAGCCTCGATCAAATGAAGACAGTGATGAATCAACTCAAGAAGACCCGGATAAGGGGAAAAGTCAAGGTCATAATTGGCGGGGCACCAGTAACTCCCAACTACGCAGAACAGATTGGTGCTGACGCAGGCACGAATGACGCCATCCAAGGAGTCGAATCAATAAAGACCTGGATCACTAATTCGGGCCACTAATAGGATATCTGCCGTACTCTTCCACCGCGCGAACCATAGCTTCAATGTTCCTGAAAGGAGTACGCATTGGCACATCACACCCAGAACTTAGAATGAAGCCTCCTCCTTTGCCTGCTTTCTTCATGCACTCTCTGGAAGTCTCTTCAATGATCTTAGGCGTCCCGAGATAGAGCACGTTAGTTGGGTCCAAATTTCCCATCAGCGTAGTCTTGTCACCAACCAGCTCCTTCGCGGTACCGATATCGACCTTCTGGTCAATCTCAAGGATGTCTGCTCCAGTCTCAGCCATAAGAGGAAGAATCTTCATTGCCGCACCACAGATGTGAAGCGAAACAGGGACTCCCGCTGCGTGCAATCTTCCAATCGCTTCCTTCTCATATGGAAAAGCATATTCTTCATACAGTTTGGGCGAAACGAAGTCTGGACCACCAATGGATTCACCAAACGCTGTCATGTGGACGCCGGTTTCGTGCATAGCTTTCGCGAATTCCACGCTTGCCTCAGTGGTCTTTCTGAGAAGTTTATGGGCCAATGTAGGGTTCCTGTATAGATCGATAACGAAAGCTTCAATTCCCCGCAACTCCGCTGCCAGATCAAATGGACCTTGATCCGCTCGCCCCATGATCCATACTCTATTCCCCACCGATTTGACAATGATCCTCGCAGCCTCCAACCAAACTGGCATCCTCCCATCCCTGTTCGGGTCAGGAATCAGCAAATTGTCAACATCATCCTCATTCCGAACAACTGAGCCTATTCCTCGCGGACTCTCGTTTCCCTTCATCCTAACCTTGAGGCCGAAGCCGCTCGCTGTAACGAAGGTATCAGAATCGAGCGTTATGCCATCGTACTTGAACCTCTTCCACGTAGCTATTAGCGACCTCGCAAGCTTCCTCCCGTTCGTGCAGTACTCTACGTAAGGAATCTTTGTGACCCTGACGGCGGGTAAACAAAGTTCAGGGACGCATGGAACTCTGTCGGGTTCTTCATGACGGAGGGCAGTTTCCACACGGTCGAGACTTGTAACTCGACTCAATAATATCACCAGACAGATCTACAAAGAAACGATGATTGCCTTTCTAATGAATCTTTCCAAGTCTAGAACCCATGAAATCACGAATAGACAGAAGATTGTGAACGTACCCAAAAGTTGGGAGGAACTCTGGGGATACGCTCGAAGTTATCCGCTGTAATAACGTAGTTATGTTCAACCCTCGCGCAACCAAGCAAAATCCCGTGAATATGTGATGAAGATTAGTGATTGTCGCAGCGTCGACCGCTCGATTCTGAAGGTCAGTTGCGGAGCAGACTCTTCTTTCTTTTGGGGAGTTCTTGTAACTCATAGGGTCGCCAGATCATAGATCTACCCACTGAATGGAGTGCTTGATGTCAGGATATGGCGAACGGTGGACTGGAGAGTCACTAACTGGTTACACAAGAACAGCTTTTATTGCCAATCTTGGAACATGAGGTTTGTATTTATCCCGTTGACATTTACTGTCCAAACTTTATAGAGTTGAGTTCTGTTGATCGGATATTTCATTAAGCTTTCTTCTCTGTGAGGCGTACAGAAACGACGGTTACACATTCCATTCTTGATAGTATCAGGACCTCATTTGCGGGAGTCACTTCTATTGAGGAAGTGAAGAATCTGGCTGAAACGGCTTTGGCCGAAGGCATTTCACCAGTCGAAATAATGGAGAGCATGAGTAATGGACTGAGATCTGCTGGGGAGAAGTACGAGCAGGGCCAATTCTTTTTGAGTGAACTTATCATGAGCGGAATGATGGCACAAGAAGTCTCCGCGCTCCTTAAGCCTCGCATGCCAACCTCCACTGACTCTTCACTGGGGAAAGTCGTAATAGGCACTGTGAAAGGCGACATTCACGATCTGGGTAAGAATCTAGTCTCACTGCTTCTTTCCTCCTGCGGCTTCGAGGTTATAGACTTGGGTGTTGACGTTTCAACCGATAAATTCGTTGACACCGTGCAAGAAACCAAGCCCAAGATTGCTGCGATGTCATGCCTCCTCACGACAGCAATGAATGAAATGAGAAATACAATGCAAAAACTGCGAGAAGTAGGAGAACGAAGGAATGTGAAGATTCTCGTTGGCGGGCGACCCATCACATTCGACTTCGCGAAGGAGATTGGAGCTGACGGATTCGGAGAAGATGCGATACAAGCCTTGACGGTAGCTAAACGTCTCAGCAGAGTAGACTAGACAATGAACAAGAGAGAAAGGCTACTGACCACTTTGGACCACAAGGAGCCGGACACTGTGCCAATAGCTGAACTAGCAATAGACCCCGTCCACGTAGAAACCATACTCGGAACAAGCTTCCCTAACGAGACCTCATCTCCTTCCTTGGCAGATAGAAGGAGAAGAGAGACAGCAATCGTAGATGCGACGGTGCGCGCCTATGCGAAACTTGGATTCGACATGATAGCCTGCGAACCTTCAGCCCCCGACGAATGGACCCCCCATCCGAACCGTGACGGCACAGTTAACGATGAATGGGGACGAGTACTGTCGTACGATCCGAACGCGAGGGTGTGGATTCAAACTGGCAGTATTTTCAATTCTAGAGAGGAATTCGAGGGTTTTGACTTTCCAAATTCGGACGCGTCGGGCCGCACATACGCGATTGAGCAAATGAAAAAGAGGATCAAGGACGAAATTGCTTTGGCTGGACTGATCAGAGACTCCTTCGTGTACACTTGGGAAATGTTCAGGATCACAGACTTCGTGAGATGGCTCTACGAAAAACCAGACTTCATACGACGAGTCATTGAACGCGTGACTGATTTCAATTTGGAAGTCACAAAGCAGATGATTGACGCAGGAGTTGACGTATTCTTTGGCGATGGTGACTACTGTGAGAAGAAAGGCCCGCTAGTCCCGGTCAAGTTCTTCAAAGACGTAATCTTTCCAAATCTTCAGAGACAAGTCGAAGCCGTGCACAAGGCTGGGCTGAAATTCATTAAACATACGGATGGAAACATGAATTTGATCATGCCAGATCTAGCGCGGATCGTTGACGGATTGCATTCACTAGACCCAACAGCCGGCATGAACATTGGAGACGTGAAGCGAACTTACGGAGACAAGCTTGTTCTAATGGGCAACGTTGCTGTCGACAACCTGTGCACTAGGACACCTCAAGATATAATCGAAGAGACGAAGAATTGTATACGAGTTGCAGCTCCCGGAGGCGGTTTCATCCTAAGTTCTAGCAACTCGTGGTACGCAAGCGCGAAAATTGAAAATTGTCAAGCAATGATCGATACGGGAAGAAGGTACGGACGTTATCCTATAGAGATCGCGTAGAACGCTGCGCAGAAGATGTGTGTATCCGAGAAATAGAGTTCGGTTGTACACTTTCTCCCGCGTCTTCCTTTTAGAACCATAATTCGTACATTTGCTTCGGGTCGGGCTTATACTGAGAGAGTGAGAATCGGGGGGCAGCTTTCTCCAGGGCACGCCTTCCTATCCAAGTATTCAACTTAGGCACGTCGGACCTGGATTCCATCTCACTTAGAGTGAAGTACCTTAAGTCAGAGATCTCTCTCTGATCAGGCTTGAGTTCTCCGCCCAAGACGTGTACTAGTAACGCTACGTAAATGTCACATCTGCCTTGGTCAGATTTGCTTCTGGCTGCCACAATTTGCGTAGGTTCAACCTCGAGGCCCGTCTCTTCTTTGACCTCCCGTTTGACGGCTGTCCCTATTGTTTCCGTTGACTTGACGTAACCTCCCGGCAGGATCCATCCTTTGTGGCCATACGTCAATTTCACTAGGAGCACTCGTTCATGGTCAAGCACAACTCCTCCCACACCTATAGTGAAGGGGTCTGTTGGATACTCGGGTTCCTGGTTAACTGTCAAACCGTCAACCTCAATCTGCGCGAACTCTGTAATTGCGGTCCTAAGATGGTTTCCTTTACTTGGACGATTTTCCTAAACTTCTTTACTCGTGGCCAATTATGGGGTGCGGTTTGTATCCTTCTTCCAGCCGTTTCATCTCATCCGTTTCGAGTTTTATATCGACGGCTCTGACTGCTTCTTCAACGTGCTCTGCTTTAGAGGCTCCGATGATGGGGGCTGTGACTCCCTTGTGAAGTAGCCATGACAGCGCGATTTGCGACGGTGTTACTCCTTTCTCCTTGGCTAAGGAAACGACTCGGTCTACCACATCGAAGTCTTCCCGCGTGAAGTAACGTTCGGAAAGGTACTTGTCACTCTCATAACGTTTGGAGAGCGGTCTATCGTTTCTGGTGTACTTTCCAGTAAGAAACCCTCGAGCCAGAGGACTCCATGGGATCAAGCCGATACCCTCTTCGCGACAGAGGGGAATCATTTCACGTTCTTCTTCGCGGTATAGAAGATTGTAATGGTTCTGCATTGTTACGAATTTTTCTAAACCTAACCGTTCACTAACGTGGAGTGATTTCAGAAGTTGCCAAGCGAACATGCTGG
>CAZNTS010000030.1:0-16092 GCA_964576045.1 uncultured Nitrospiraceae bacterium
CCCGAAGGAGGGATAATCACCATCACAACCTATACAGTAGATCTCGCAAAGGGAGCAGATGCGGTGCATCCCCTGCTCTCTCCGGGCAAGTATGTGCTTATGAAAGTATCCGATGCGGGAACAGGGATCCCCGATCCGATAAAGGACAAGATCTTCGACCCCTTTTTCACAACCAAACAGACTGGGAAAGGCACGGGGCTAGGCCTCGCCATGGTATATGGAATAGTGAAAGAACATGGCGGTGTGATCAACCTCATGAGCAAACTGGGCAAGGGTACAACTTTTGAAATATACCTCCCTGTCTCCAAAATGAGCCTGCCTGTAATTGGCAAAACGCCGCTCTATGCTATAAGCGGTCGTGAAAAAGTACTCGTTATAGACGATGAGGAAGACATCATAAGCTTCATCAGAGATGCCCTGGAAGCGCAGGGCTACAAGGTGCTGATCGCTGATAACCCTGTGCAGGCGCTGGACATATTCAGAAAGGTCGGTGAGAGTATCGATCTGGTAATCACTGATATGATGATGCCATTGCTGAATGGAAAAGAGCTTATCAGGCAGATCAAGGAAATCAGACCATCCGTCAAGACCATAGCAATCTCCGGCTACGACACGTGGAGCGCCGGCAGGAAAGACAAGGAGTTCAACGCCTACTTAAACAAACCCTTTGAGAGCATCTATTTCCTTTCCACTGTCAGAAGGGTGCTGGACTCAGGTAGCCCCACGCTCGGCTCAAAACGCATGTCGCTTTAATCCGCAAGCGGAATAAAAGAAATAGTCTGTCAGAGCATTCTGTTGTCGATGACCCTTCTTGCCTTTCCCTCAAACCGCTCGAGAGTTTTTTTCTCGACTAGTTTAACGTCGACCGAAATGCCGAGTTCCGCTGCCAGTCTCTTCCTTATGAGATCGATGAGTTCGTTCTGCTTCTTCATCTCATCAAAGAAAATTGCCTCTGAGACTTCTACAAGAACAGTTGCAGCATCAAGCGCACCTTTCCTTTCTACAACGATCTGGTAGTGAGGCTCCGTACCTTCTATGTCGCACAATATCGCCTCAATCTGAGAAGGGAAAACATTGACACCCCTTATGATAAGCATGTCATCGGTCCTCCCCATCACCCTGGACATTCTTATAAGTGTCCTCCCACACGGGCAAGGTTCCTGCATCAGCCTCGTCAGGTCTCTCGTCCTGAACCTGATCACGGGGAATGCCTCCTTGGTTAGAGTGGTGATGACGAGTTCTCCGACGCCCCCTGGAGCAACTGCCTCCAGCGTGTTCGGATCGACAACCTCCACGATGAAGTGGTCCTCGCTGATGTGGAGGCCATTGCGTTCCAGACACTCTCCGGCCACACCCGGGCCCATGACCTCGCTAAGACCGTAGTTATCCGTCGCCATAATCTTCAGTCTCTCCTGAATTTCCTGACGCATTCCCTCGGACCAGGGTTCCGCCCCGAAAAGACCGTATTTTAGAGAAAGAGAATTGATGTTTATCCCCAATTCCTGGATCGTGTCCGCAATAAGCAAGGCATAGCTGGGCGTACAAATGAGGGCCGTCGTCTTGAAGTCCTGCATAATCTTTACCTGTCGCCTTGTATTTCCGCTTGAGATGGGAATGACCGATGCACCGATCCTCTCTGCACCGTAATGTAGTCCGTGGCCGCCAGTGAAAAGACCGTAGCCAAACGCTATCTGTACGACATCGTCCTTTGTGATACCGCCTGCGGTAAGTATCCTTGCTACAAGGTTCGACCACGTCTTAATATCGTTCCTAGTGTATCCGACAACCGTCGACATGCCAGTAGTGCCTGAAGAAGCGTGAATCCTCACCACCTCTCTCAGGGGAACAGCGAACAGGCCGTACGGATAATTGTCCCTGAGATCATTTTTCGTGGTGAACGGAAGTTTTCTCAGGTCCGACAGAGACGTGAAGTCGTCCGGGTCAATCCCCACCTCATCGAACTTCTTCCTGTAAAACGGAACGTTAAGATAAACGCGGCGCAATGTTGACTGGAGCCTTTCCAACTGAAGTTGTTCACGCTCATCTTTTCCCATAGTCTCGTATTCAGGTTCCCAATACATATTCCCTCCATAACTATATTTTAACTTCCGCGTCGAGGTCCCTGCCGAGATAGGCCCTCTGCACATCCCTGTTCGCTAGAAGGTCTTCTGCCCTTCCCTCCAGTATAATTCTGCCCGTCTCAAGCACATAGCCACGATCTGCAACGCTAAGGGCCGCTTTGGCGTTCTGTTCGATGAGCAAAACGGTGTTGCCCTCGTCCCTAAGCCTCACAATGATTGCAAAGATATCCTTCACCACAAGCGGCGCAAGTCCCATTGAGGGCTCATCCATCATTATCAGCTTCGGCTTACTCATCAGCGCCCGTGCGATAGCCAGCATTTGCTGTTCACCGCCTGAAAGCGTACCGGCGAGCTGTTTTTGACGCTCTTTGAGTCTCGGGAAAAGCTCAAACATCCGGTCGAGCTCCTTTTTCACCTCATCATGACGCCCGCGGTACTGCACATACCAGCCCAGCACCAGGTTTTCCCTCACAGTCATCGGAGCAAAGACCTGTCTGCCTTCCGGAACAAGGGAGCAGCCCAACTTGACTATACTCTCGGTCGACAGTGTGCGGATGTCTCGCCTGTCAAAAAGTATTTCTCCGTCACGCGTCCTCACCAGCCCGCATATTGCCTTGAGCAGTGTGGTCTTGCCGGCACCGTTTGCCCCGATAATGCTCACGATCTCACCTAAACTGATGTGCATTGTCACTTTTCTGAGCACTGTGAGCCTTCCGTATCCCGCCTGGAGATTCTTAATTCGAAGCATCGTCTTCTCCAAGATAGACCTTGATCACTTCGCTGTTTTTTTGGATCGCCAGAGGGCGGTCCTCAGCGATCTTCTGTCCATAGCTGAGCACCATGACCTCATCTGAAATGTTCATGACCAGCGACATATCGTGTTCCACGAGGAAAACGGTGATGCCCAGCTTCCGTATCCTGCCGATCAGAGCCGCCATTTCGGCCGTCTCCCGCATGTTCAGCCCCGCTGCAGGCTCATCGAGAAGAAGAAGCCTGGGTTCGCAGGCAAGCGCCCTACCTAGTTCCACTATCCGCTGTTGCCCGTAAGCAAGGCTTGTCGCATCAGCATCTGCTATGTCTGCGATTCCAAGAAAGTCCATAACTTCTCTGCCCTTTCGTGCAATGGCTTTCTCTTCTTTCCTCGTGAACGGAAGACTGAGCATCCCTGAGACAAACCCAGCCCTGCTGTGTATGTGACGCCCGATCATTACGTTTTCGAGCGCGGTCATATTCGGAAAGAGCCGTATGTGCTGAAAGGTGCGCACTATTCCTTTCGCCGCAATCTGGTGCGGCCTAAGCCCGTGCACTGGCTTACCGTCAAAGGTTATGTAGCCACTGTCCTGCTCAAGCACTCCCGAAATGAGATTAAAGAGTGTAGTCTTACCAGCCCCGTTGGGACCGATGAGCGCCTTAATAGCCCCTTGAGGCACTGAAAAGGAGACCCTATCAATCGCCTGGAGGCCTCCAAAACGCTTGGAAAGCTCCTGCACGGACAGGAGAGTCATCGGCCTACACCCCATCCTCTTTAACATCTCCGGATATCAATAGTTTCAGATCCCCGATCACCGATCGTCTAAGCAAGCCATCCGGGGCAAACAGCATGATCAGTATGAGTATAGAGCCGAAAATGGCATCATCATATGTGCCGAAATACCCTCGCAAAGAAAGATAATTGAGGATCAAACTCATAAATAACGATCCCCAGAGATTGGCCATTCCGCCGATCGCCACAATCGCCACATAGCGCACAGACTTCATCACCGATGCCTCGGAAGGACCAATGCCGCCATTATAGTGGGTAAGCAATACGCCAGCGATGGCTGCAAAGACAGCGCTCAGAACAAACGTGTTCAACTTATACCGAGCCGTAGGTATACCCATAGCTTCAGCCGCGTCCTCAGCTCCGTGGATGGCGGACAGCGCCCTTCCCGCGCGTGAATGGATCAAGTTGAGGAGAAGAAAAACCCCGGCTATCACCAGCCCCCAGGCAACGTAATAATTCATGACCCTAGCCGACATGCTTCCCGAGATATCAACACCTGGCAAAACTCTGAAGGGCGGGACGTCGGAAATACCGTCGGCCGCGCCCAGCGCTGTTGTACCGAGGACAATCCTGTATATAATGATTCCGAAACCGAGGGTCGCCATTGCCAGGTAGTGCCCCTTCAGTTTTAAGACAGGCCCCCCCACAATCCACGCAATAGCTAGAGCAGTGAGGATCGCAATCAAACAGGATGCCCAAGGCTGAACGGTCATCAGATCTCCTCCATAAAAGCCAGGCCTCACAGTTAGTATCCCGGATCTTGCAAGGACAGACACAAAGTGGTTGGCTTTGTATGGAGCAAGGTCATGCGTCGTGAGGAACGCTGCAACGTAGCCACCGATGCAAAAGAAGCCTGCGTGGCCAAGAGAGATTTGACCGGCGTATCCAATGAGCATGCATAGTCCGATTATCAGCAAAGAGTAATAGGCAGTCATTGTGAGCTGGATAAGATGGTAGGAGCTGTCGGTAACCTTCGTCAAAAGCTGTATCGCCACTACCAGAGCTGCGAACAGCAGGACCTGTATAAACCGGCCTCTCATCAAAATTCCTTCAACCGGGCCGCCTCGGTGGTACCAAAAATTCCGCTCGGCCTGACAAAGAGAATACCAAGAAGGATCAAGATCGCGATCGCATCCTTGTATGCGGCAGGAAGCACCGCTATACTGAACGATTCGAGGATACCTAGTATCATGCCAGCGGCGACTGCAGCAGTGCTGTTGCCGAGTCCGCCAAGAACTGCGACAGTGAAGCCCTTTATAGCGAGCGGCGTGCCACTGTCGTACTGTACGTAAGTTATGGGAGAGACTATGCTCCCCCCAAGGGCGCCTATAGCTGCGCTTAACATGAAGGAGAATGTGACGACATTCTTCGCATTGATGCCGCAAAGCCGCGCAGCATCACGATTGTATGAGCAGGCCCGCATCTGCCTTCCCAAAATGGTGTAATTGAAGAAAATATTCAGAAGCGCGACCACCACTGCTCCTATACCGACCACCCATATAACCTGGGGGGAGATAAACACGCCCCAAAAGTTGAGGGCGCTCACCGAACTCCCACTGAAGTACGGGAGGGCCCGTACGCCCTCCCCCCATATGTGAAGAGCAGTTTCCCGGATCAGGATGGAGATGCCGATGGTGATAATGATCATTCTGAGGACAGAGGGCTTGTATAGCCAGCGGATAAAGAGTATTTCGATCAAAGCTCCAACGACCGTTGTGACGACCACTGCTGCTACAATCGCCGCAGGCACTGGAATAAAGGAATGCAAGGTGACAGCCGTCATGCCTCCGAGCATAACGAACTCACCCTGGGCGAAATTTATGATTCCTGTTGCGTTATAAATGATATTGAAACCTATAGCGACAATCGCATAGATCGTGCCATACGTGATGCCTGCGATAACATACTGGAAAAAAAGATCGATATTCATGCCTTTTCCTTCAAAGAATCGGGAGTATCCGTTCTTGAGGATACTCCCGATCCACCCCTGCGCTTGCCCGCCTTCACTTACTGAACGGCGTGAACTTCCTTTTTCTGACCGTCAGTATCGCGAAGGCAAAGATGTCAAAGTCATTATGGTCTGGCGAAAAAAATCAAGTACCCTCTTTTCCCGTCCAATCACCTATTTCCCGAGCAACGTGAACTTGCCGTTCCTTACGGTCAGCATCTCGAAGGATGTCATATCGAGTCCGTTATGGTCTTGCGGGGAGAAGTTGAAGATGCCGGCAGTGCCAACTACGCCCTTGAGCCCTTCAATCGCCGATCTTACCGCTTCCTTGTCAGTGCTATTGGCCTTTTCGATCGCCCTAGTCAGGATCACTATCGCATCATAAGCATGACCGCCAAAGGTGCTGCATTCCTCTCCATGGTAGGCAAGTTCATAGTCCTTCTTGTACTGCATCAAGACAGCCTTCTGTGGATGATTCTTTGGGAGTGCATCAGCAACGAGTAGTCTACCCGCAGGGAAGATGACTCCTTCAGCGGCTGGCCCCGCGGCCTCAACGTACTTGACGTTGCCAAAACCATGGCTCTGGAATATCTGGCCTTTAAAGCCGATCTGGCGAGCGTTCTTGATCACAATGGACTGAGCTGGCTCGATAGACCAGTTGATGATTGCCTGGGCGCCAGAGGCCTTTACCTTCGTCACTTCTGCAGTGAGATCGGTAGCTGCCTTATCATACACCTCATTGGCCACGATCTGTATGCCGTGCTCAGGGGCAAGCTTCTCGATCTGCTCCTTGCCGGCATTGCCGAAGCCGGTATTGCTCGAAAGCACGCCAACCTTTGAGAGTTTCATCTTTTTCATCTGCTCAAAGATCTTGATTACGGCATAGCTATCCTTCTGGGGCGTCTTGAAGACGTATTTAGCCACCGGGTTGACGATAACTTCTGCAGCCGCGCAAGAGAGCAGAATAGTCTTGCCCTCTTCTGCAACGTTTTTTATTTTCATCGTCTCGCCACTGGTGGAGGGACCTACGATGGCGAGTACCCTATCTTCCTCTATGAGCTGTTTGGCGTAAGAGAGAGCCTTCTCAGGGCTGGAACCTGAATCCTTGATGATCAGCTCAACCTTCCTGCCCTTGATCCCTCCCTTCTTATTTAATTCACCTACCATCATCTCGAGGGTCCTCGCCTCAGGAGCCCCCAGAAAAGACGCAGGGCCAGTCACTGCAAGAATCGCTCCTATCTTAATCGTC
Source organism: uncultured Nitrospiraceae bacterium (assembly GCA_964576045.1). Lineage (GTDB taxonomy): Bacteria > Nitrospirota > Thermodesulfovibrionia > Thermodesulfovibrionales > UBA9159 > CAZNTS01. Next base: position 6,822 of record CAZNTS010000030.1, read on the forward strand.
TCGGCCGCATAAGAATGCCCAAGCAAGAACAAACTAGACATCAAGACACTCAATACCCAAAGAATACATCTTCTGCCTTTTCTCATAACCTCCTCCTTAATAAAACATATTCTCCACGAAATACATGGAGGTTTGAATCAAAGCGCATGAACCTCTTCCCCTTTCAATATCCTCACACCTGCTTTCTGAAGCACTTCAATCGCCTTCTCGATGTCATCGAAACGAAATATGATGATCGCGTTTTCCCCGCTCTTCTGGACAAAGGCGTACATATACTCCACATTGATCTCTTCCCCCTTCAAAGCTCTCAAGATACCTGCCAGTCCACCCGGCCTATCCGGGACCTCAATTGCCACTACCTCGGTTTTGCCAACAGTGAAACCGCCCTCTTTAAGTACCGCCTTAGCTTTCTCTGTAGTGTTGACGATGAGCCTTAATATGCCGAAATCAGCGGTATCAGCCAGGGAAAGCGCCCTTATGTTGATAGCCGCTTTAGCAAGGATCTCTGTCACTTCAGCCAGACGCCCGGATTTGTTCTCGAGGAATATGGATATCTGTTCGACCTTCATAAAGTACCTCCTGATAACCCCTCTCAGTCCCCATTCAATAATAAAGCGGACGAAAGGGGAGTTATAGTTTCCTCTTGTCGACTACGCGTTTTGCCTTGCCCTCGCTCCGTTCGATGGTCTTGGGTTCAACAAGTTTCACCTTTGCAGAGATACCAAGGATGGAGCTTATCTCCCGCTTGATCCTGTCACTGAGTGTCTGCATTGTCTTCACCTCGTCGGAAAAGATCTTCTCTTCCACCTCGACAAGGATCTCGAGCTCGTCGAGCTCACCCGCCTTCCTATCGACAATCAGTTGATAGTGCGGTTGGGTCCCCTCGATGCCCAGAAGTACGTGTTCGATCTGCGAAGGAAAGACATTGATTCCTCTAACCACTATCATGTCATCGGTCCTCCCCCTGATCTTGCTTATCCTAGGAGAGGTCCTTCCACACTTGCACTTCTCATATGTAATGCTCACATTATCCCTCGTCCTGTAACGTATGAGTGGAATCCCCCGTTTCGTGAGAGTAGTGATCACCAGTTCACCAACCTCTCCCTCGCCAAGAGGCCGGCCGGTCTCCGGATGGATCACCTCCGGATAGAATATGTCCCACCAGATGTGCAGCCCATTCTTGTGTCTGCACTCCTGAGCAACTCCGGGGCCGATGATCTCGGAAAGGCCATACACATCGGTCGCGAGCATGTTCCAGGTCAACTCTATCTCACGGCGCATGGATTCGCTCCAAGGCTCGGCCCCGAAGATGCCTATCTCCCAACTGCTCTCTTTGGGGTCCAGTCCCATCTCCCGCGCTTCATCGGCCATGTATAAAGCATAGCTAGGTGTGCATGCAAGAATCCTTGGCTTGAAATCCTTCATCAGCTTCAGCTGTCTTTTTGTCTGCCCTGAAGATGCCGGAATAATGGTGAGACCCATCTCGAGTGAGCCGTAGTGAAACCCCAGCCCGCCTGTAAACAGGCCGTAACCATATGCGATCTGTATCTTGTCCTCAGGCTCTGCGCCGGCACAACAGAGCGCTCTCGCCATCGCCTCGGACCACAATTTGATATCGTCCTTCGTGTAACCTACCACTGTGGGATTTCCGGTAGTCCCGCTCGATACATGGATCTCCTTGATCTTTTTGACAGGAGCTGAGAAAAGGCCGAACGGATAACCGTCTCTCATATCATCCTTAACGGTAAACGGAAGTGTATGGATATCGCCGATGCCTTTAACGCTGGAAGGTTTCAAGCCGGCAGAATCGAACTTCGCCTTGTAGAGAAGACAATTCCTGTAAACATAGGAGACTATCTTCCGTAGCCGTTCGGACTGGACACTCCTCATGCCTGTACGCCCCATGAGTTCCATCTTCTCATTCCATATCATGACTGTAACCTCACCTCCTGGACACTGATGTTAGTCATTCCTTACAAAGTGCTCCAACTAACTCCCTGCCTTTCGAGAAAGCATTAATGTTCACCGCGCGCATATTCTCCGGTACCCTCTCCTCAATCACATTCATGAATGACTTTTCTTTCACCGGAAGGAACAGGGAAAGCGCTCCCACAAGCACCATGTTGACAGCCCTTGGTTCTCCAACAGATCGCGCCAGGTCAAATGCGTCCATCGGAAACACTGAAAGACCATTTCCGAGGAGCAGATCAAGAACTCCTTCAGGATAACCTTCCATGCCCGAAGAAACAGGGGCGGGGAGTATCTTCTGTGTATTGACGATGACCTTGCTTTCCCTGTGGTAATAGGGGAGATAGCGCAGGGCTTCAAGAAGTTCAAAGGAGACCACAAAGTCCGCTTCGCCCAGATCGATGAGCGGAGAATAAACTTTCTCCCCGTAACGAAGATGCGCTACCACGGAACCGCCTCTCTGGGCCATGCCATGCACCTCGCTCTGCTTTACATCAAAACCTTCCTCCATCAATACGGAAGAAACGATTTCGCTGGCAAGGAGAATACCCTGGCCGCCCACACCGCATAGTAGGATGTTCGTCGTCCTACCCTTCATCCAGCCCCGCCGCTAGAATCGCCTTGAATTTGCACAGGGGAGCACACTGGCCACACCCGTCACATAACACAGCGTTGATCCTGGAATATCCTTTTTGGGTTTGTTTGTATCCCCTCTTCTTTGCCTCTTCGGGTGCAAGGGCAACCCACTCGATCGCCGGACACCCGAGTTTGAGGCATGTCCTACAGCCCGTGCACTTCTCGGGTATCACCACAAAAAGACTCCTGTCCTTTCTTTTCCTCATCTCCGGAAGAAGAACACAGGGAGACCTGGCAATAATGACAGAGGGCTCAGGCCGTTCAACTTCCTGTTTCACAGTCTTGATTGTCGACTCGATATCATTTGGGTTCACGGTATAAACATGCCTGACGCCGATCGCCTTGCAGAGGGACTCGATATCGATAGCCATTGTATGGTCCCCCGATATGGTCATGCCGGAGGAAGGATGGGGCTGATGTCCCGTCATACCCGTAGTCCTGTTGTCCAAGATGATCACTGTGGTGAATCCCCTGTTGTAGACGATATCCACGAGGCCTGTGATGCCGGAGTGAAAGAAGGTGGAGTCCCCGATAACAGCTACAATCTTCCCAAGTGCCTCTTGACCGAGCGCCTTTTCCATGCCAAATGCATTGCCGATACCAGCACCCATGCACACACAAGAATCCATGGCGGAAAGAGGCTTCAAAGCGGCAAGGGTATAGCAGCCTATGTCACCAGCAACAAAAAGACCCAGCCTTGAAAGGGCATAGAATGTTCCCCTGTGGGGACAGCCCGGGCAGAGGTTCGGAGGCCTCTGGGGGATCGGAACGGATTCGAAAACACCTTTGGGAGACTCACCGCTGACAGAAGACTTCAATATCCTGGGATTCAATTCTCCGGTTCTTGGAATAAGTTCCTTGCCCCTGCAGTGGATCCCCATCGCCTTAACATGCAGTTCGATAAAGGGGTCAAGTTCCTCAACGACAAAAAGTTCATCCACACTGCGTGCAAAGTCTTTTATCATATTCTCAGGGAAGGGATACACCATGCCCAACTTCATCACAGAGGACTCAGGGAACGCCTCTTTTACGTACAGATAGGAGACGCCGGAGGTGATGAAGCCCTTCTTCCGGTCACCCCACTCAATCTTGTTTGACGCGAAGGTCTCAGCGAACTCCTTCAGCCTGTTCATGCGTTTTCCAGCCTCAAGCCGCCTCTTCCTTGCGTGTGCTGGAAGCATGACAAATTTCTCTGGCATCTTCTCGATCCCGGGTTTTATCGCAGACCTCTCCCTTGCTCCGAGAAAAACGATGCCCTTTACATGTGAGACCCTTGTTGTTGTCCTTAAGAGAACAGGGGTATCATATTCCTCGCTTATACGATATGCGATCTTAATAAATTCCTTTGCCTCAGACGCATCGGCGGGCTCGAGCATCGGGACTTTGGCGGCAAAAGCATAATTTCTGTTGTCTTGTTCGTTTTGGGAGCTGTGCATCTCAGGGTCATCGGCAGTAACAATGACCAGACCTCCCCTTACCCCTGTATACGCCGAAGTAAAGAGCGGGTCTGCAGCGACATTGAGTCCGACATGCTTCATGGACGCCAGCGCCCTTACCCCTGCAAAGGAGGCCCCTATCGCCACCTCAACAGCTACCTTCTCATTAGGCGCCCATTCAGCATAGACCCCCTTATAGGTTGAGAGACTTTCCAGTATCTCGGTCGAGGGAGTACCCGGATATGCGGAGGCGACTTTCACACCGGCCTCATAGGCCCCGCGCGCAATCGCTTCATTTCCTGAAAGCAGCAACTTTTCGGCTGGCGTGACCTTTGATTTAATTTTTCCCATAGCAAGAAATAGGTTTTTAGGTTATCACACCATTGTCTTATTTTCAACAGCCGCCACACCACAAAAAACCGGATAATTCATCAATCCAGGGAAGCGTCCGGATCCAAGTGCCAGAGCGTTGATTGTATGCAGGTCTGCTAAATAGATCTCAGAAGTTCAACCGCATTCTCTCTCAGAATGCGCTTCTCCATCTGCTCTTCGAGCTGGAGCGCCCTGAACAGCTCGAGGGTCCGTCCCTGGTCGGCCCAGGGCGAATCTGTGCCGAAGAGAATTCGGTCCTTCGGATGGTTCAGGATGATCCTTCTTGCAGCATCGCGTCCGAGGTACTCCAGGGCAAAGGAGATTTCCATATAGATACCTTTACCGGTGAGATGTCTTTCGACCTCATCCCAGTCATCCCACGCCCCAAGATGGGTTGAGACCAGTTTCAGTTCAGGGAATTTTTTGAGGATCCGGGCAATCCTTAGAGGGTCTGCTATCCTTTTCCTTTCGAAGGCAAGATCGAAGCCGGTATGCATTAAGACGATAAGGCCTGTCCGCGATATCTTTTCATAAATAGGAAAGATCTTTTCGTCATCAATCACAAAATCCTGGTAATAGGGGTGGAACTTGATACCCTTGAAGCCTTCGCCCTTGATCCGGCTAATCCTCTCCGCAAACTCGACATCAAAAGGATGGAAGGATGGAAAAGGCATGATCCTGTCAGATACTACCCTTGCTGACCATCGAAGAATAGGATCGAACTGGGAAGGTCTCGTTGCTATAGAACACACGACACTCTTCTCGATGCCGTATTTATCCATAGAGGAAAGCAGGGAAGAGAGTGTGCCGTCAAGGTAGGCCCTGACGTCAAACATTTTCTGGCCTTCCTCCAGTAGCTTCTTCATGGCCCTTGCCGCCAAGTCGTCCGGAAAGGCGTGGGTATGGAAGTCGATAATGCCCTGCACTACGGATATTATAGTTCAGGGTTTCAGAATTTTAAAAGGCAGACTTAAAATCAGCCAAAATCCCGCACGCGGCGTCGACACGTTTCTTCCCTACTGCAACCTCCTTGAAAGAAGGATAAACTTTGAAAGGTGAAAGAATAAAGACGATAAGTTTGATTTATGGATTAATAAGGATAATTTATTTGTAGAATACATTGCCTTCAGCTTATCATTTTCGCGAATCCTGGATTTCTAATTTTGGTAGCAGTTGCTGTTATTTAAATTTATAGGGAATAGCCACGCATGATGATCTTAAGCGTATGACTTACGTGAGAGAATTCTACAAATATCTTAGTAATGGGAGGGCAAAGATGAGAAGGCATGCGTTATTGGTTCTTTTGCTGCTGGCAGCAAATCTAATTCTTGTTTCATCTGTTTACGCTGAAGCCAAGTTTGATTACGGGGCTGACTTCAGGCTGAGGCAGGAAATATGGGACGACGTGGTGACCCTCGGTGTCCCTACCGCATCAGGAAGCTGGGCCGACAGAAACTTCTTTCGGCTCAGGACCAGGGTCTGGGGAAAAGCCGACTTTACCGACAGTTTAGGCGCTTATCTGAGGATCACAAACGAAGCGAAAGATTATGGACTCGGACCTTTCAGGGCGTTTAAGGAAGATCCGGACCGGGATGCTTTCGATCCCGATGAGATTATCTTTGACAACATTTATGCGGACGCAAAGAACGTAGCAGGTCTACCTATTGACGTCAGAGTCGGACGGCAAGACTTCATAGGTACATACGGGGAAGGCTTCCTTTTTATGGATGGAACGCCCGGCGACGGCTCAAGGACTTTTTACTTCAACGCCGCGAGGGTAAACGTCAAGCTGACCCAGAACTTCAATTTTGACCTGACTTATATTAGCGATCCGAAAACAGACATCTACATGCCGTCCTTCCATCCTACGGTCACTGGTAACGCCTTCCAATATATTGACAATAAAAAGGTTCTTACCGGTTCCGACGAACAGGCATTCGTATTCTATGCGAGAGGCAAGAAAGACAATCTCACCATCGAACCTTACTATGTCTATAAGATTGAACGACCGGTAGACGAAGGATTTGAAAAGACAACACTCGACCTCAATACCGTCGGTACGAGACTTGTGTATGCCATCAACGATTGGAACATGGGAGGCGAGTTTGCGCATCAGTGGGGTCAATATGATGACGGAAGGGACAGGAGAGGAAACGGCGGATACGTGTATGTAGGCAGAAAATACGACGCGATTATGTGGAAACCTGAGTGGGAACTCCGCTTTGTCTATCTCTCCGGCGACGACAAGAATTCGCCTGGTGAAACCAAGACATGGGATCCCCTCTTTTCGAGAAACCCTTATTGGAATGAGCTCATTATATACACCCTAATCCCTGAAACCGCCAAGTATGGAGGGTCAATTCCGGGCTACTGGACAAACATGGAGATACTCAAGGCAACCGTTAAATTGAGCTTTACAGCTGCCACAAATCTCGCACTTTCTTACCAGCATCTCTGGGCGCCGGAAAGCACGGTTGGTCTCGCCCCTGTTATTTTTTCGAACAGCGGGACCGACAGGGGGCATCTTCCTACCGCAATCTTGAACCACAAGTTCACGAAGGACTTGGACGGCATGCTCCAGCTCGAATACTTCATACCTGGAAATTTCTATACTTCAAAGGACAACGCAACCTTCTTCCGCTGGCAGCTCAACTACAAACTGTAACTCATCCTTACACTATTTATGAAGAACCCCCTGCTATTCAGGCAGGGGGTTCTTCATGAGTGATCCTCTTTCAATCTCTCCCTGAACCATCGGAGGATATCATCATACGTAGGAGGAGTCACGAGGAAAACCTCGATGTCCGTCGGAAGTTGGAGCCGTATCCTGTCTTCATCTCTCATGATAAGAAGCCCCGCCTCTCCGGAAGAAAGGTTTTCTTCTATAAAACGTGCGATATACTGGATTCTTTTCTCGGCAACAGCGGAATAAAATTCAAAAACTTTGGAAAAAACCTCTCGAGTCCTCACTATATGAAGACAGGCGGACCAGTCGAGAAAATGGCCGTAAATCTCTTCACTCTCAGCGGGCAGGAATACAGCCCCTTCTTCCACCTTCTTGTTGACAAGCCGGAGAGCAGGCTCGTTCACATCGGCGAGTGCGTCAAGGGCTTCCGTGCCCAAGGCAGATATGTTCTCACAAAAAATCTTCCGTATCTTCCCGATGGACTCAAGCCTCTCCGTGTGCTGAAGCACCTCATCCCAGTATTTGTTCACAAGTGCCGGATATTCATCCTGAGCCTCTTTTGCGGGATACACATTCGGCACGCAGTAAAGTTTCCTCTTTCCCGCAAAGCTCTCTACTGAAGGCTTTTCTATTTTCCCCAGCTCAGTCATAATTTCCTGCGATCTTTCCGCCCTTCAACGTAATGCGCCGCAGCCAGGGCCGCAATGCACCCATCCGCGGCCGCTACCACGATCTGATTCGCAAACTTCTGTCTGAGGTCCCCCGCAGCGAATATGCCCGGAACATTCGTTTCGCACTTCTCATCGGTAACAACAAAACCCTGTTCGTTCATCCTGACCCCGGCGGGGATAAATTGATTATTCGGTGAATACCCTATGAAAACGAAGACGCCCTCAGCAGGCAGTTCCCCTTTTTCCCCGGTTTCTGTATCCTCGATCGAAACCGCTCGAACTGTTCTCCCGTCCCCTCTGATTTCCGTGACAACCGTGTTCCAGATCACCTTAATTGCAGGTTCGGAAAAAAGACGGTCCTGCAACATCCTGACCGCCCTCAGCTCTTTGCCCCTGTGGACAAGAGATATGCTTTTCGTCAGCCTAGCGAGATACAGAGCTTCCTCTACGGCGGTGTCGCCCCCGCCCACCACAATAACGGCCCTGTCTCTGAAGAAGAATCCGTCACACGTGGCACAGTAAGACACACCGCTCCCCAGATACTCTGCCTCACCGGGGATGCCGAGCTTCCGTACGGAGCCTCCCAATGCAAGAATGAGGGCATCAGTCTGTAGCATGCTACCATCTGAGAGATGCACTGAATGAAAATCTGTACCGGCATTAACCGCTACAACCTCCTGTCGGACAATATCCAGCCCGAAGGACACAGCATGGTGAATCATTCTTTCTGCCAGATCAAACCCTGTGATACCCTCCGAGCCAGGATAGTTTTCAACATCCTTGGATATCGCAATCTGACCGCCGGGCAACCCTTTCTCAAAAAGGACCGTTCTTAACCCCGCCCTCTGGCAATAGAGCCCGGCGGTGAGCCCGGAGGGACCACCACCGACAATAATTACTTCGTATTTTTCACTCATCGCAAAACAGTTCCCAATTCACCCGTTGGATGCAAACGCTCGAGTGGCCTTCCAACATCCCATCGTTGGACCCCTCAACTGTCTTGAGTCCTGTATCTTACCATTTGATAAGCGCAGATGCCCACGTAAGGCCGCCTCCAAATGCCTCAAGAAGAACATAATCACCATTTCTAATCCTTCCGGACTTGACCGCCTCATCAAGGGCAATGGGGATTGAGGCCGCTGAGGTGTTGCCATACCGGTCGAGGTTGACCATCACTTTTTCCATGGACACTCCAATTCTCTTTGCTGTGGCCTGAATGATCCTAAGGTTCGCCTGATGAGGTATTAAAAGAGCAATGTCGGAGGGTTTGAGCTTATTCTCCTTCAGTGTCTCTGTAACAAGGGTTTCAAGGGTCCTTACCGCTACCTTGAACGTCTCGTTACCCCGCATTTTGATGAAGTGAAGTCCATGCTTCACCGTTTCTCTGGAACTCGGATGCCTTGACCCTCCTCCCGGGGTGTGAAGGAGCTCCCACATGCTTCCGTCGGCATGTATCTTTGTAGAAAAGATTCCCCTGTCCTCATCGGTAGCCTCGAGCACCC
>CAZNTS010000031.1:0-2764 GCA_964576045.1 uncultured Nitrospiraceae bacterium
CTTTGCAGATCCCAAGCGGAAAGAAAATATCCATGGCAAGCGTGAAAAGGAGCATCTGCTTCATATAATGGGCCCACTCCATCAGGGCAAGATACCTTCCGGAATATTCCAGAAGCATCCCTTCATGGATCATTGTGAGCTCCAAGTGGGTGTCCGGGTTATCAACCGGTATTCTTCCAGTCTCTGCGACAATGGCCACAACAAATGCAGCGAGGGCAAGGACGTGCGGCGGAGAATAAAACAAGTACTGGGCCTCCGCAATCCTCGCAATATTTGTGGAGCCAGCCGATATGGCCGCGGTGAATATACTCAGCATCATCATGGGTTCCACCAGGATTGAAACTGTCATCTCCCTGCTGCTCCCCTCACCGCCGAACGTTGTCCCAGCGTCAAGGCCCGCCAGCGCCATAAAGAATCTGCCGAGGGCAAAGAGATATATCACCGCTATAACATCGCCCATCATCCCAAAGGGAGAACTTGTTGTTATGACCGGGACAATCACGGCGGCCGCAACAGTCGACGCAAACACGATGTATGGCGTGGCCCTGAAGACCCAGGAAGTAACGTCGGACAGGACCATGTCCTTTCTCACAAGCCTTATCAGGTCATAATATGGCTGCAGTATGCCCGGACCTACCCTCCCCTGCATATTCGCCTTGAGTTTCTTTATGATCCCCTGAACGAGGGGAGAGAAGATTATAATAATAATGAATTGAAAATATTCCATTTCAGCTCCCGAATATGAGAAGGAGGATCAGGGTTATCAGCATATATGCAAGATAGAGATGAAGACTGCCGGACTGAAGGGGTCTAACTCTTTCAGCAATCCTGTAAATAAATGCAGTAGCCGGTTCATACAAAAATCTTTCAAAGAAAGGCGTTATCTCCCCGCTGTATTTTATGGACCTGACAAAGAACGGCTTCAGTATATAGGAGACCCTCAGTTCCCTTCGCGGCAAATAGATCTTCTTGAATATCATCCGGACCGGTTTTGTAAAGGCCGTTGCAGTATATTGCATTCTCGGAGTCAAGGCAGGTAAGCCGCAGTCCCAGGAAGCCCCGTAAGTCAATTTTCTCCTTCTGCCTACCGTCAGGAGAAATGCAAGTGTTGCCACAGACATTATCACAATCGTGAGCAGTATCAGAGCCGGGGAAATGCCCGCAGCAGTTTCACCGATATAGAGGAACGTATTGGAAGAGATCATGCCAGGAGCGCCGGTAAGAATAAACGCTGCGGGAGACAGCAGCGTCACAACCGGTCCTGGAAACAGGCCGAGGAAGAGACAGAGAAGCGCCAGCACAGCCATGCCCGCTACCATTGTCGGAGACGACTCTCTTGCTGTCTCCGAGTGATGACTTCTGGCCGTACCGAGGAAGGATATACCAAAGGCCTTGACGAAACATGCGGCAGCGAGCGCACCGGTAAGCGCCAGCGCCGCTCCACCAAGCGGCGATACGATTTTTGAAGTTATGGAACCAGACGAGAACCCGAGGAGCAGGGATTGGAAAGTCAGCCACTCACTCACAAAACCGTTGAAAGGAGGCAGTGCGCAGATAGAGACCGAACCTATAAGAAAGAACAATCCGGTCCATGGCATTGCCTTAATCAGTCCCCCCATTTCATCCATATTTCTTATATGAGTTGAATGCAGGACCGAGCCGGCACCGAGGAACAATAGCCCTTTAAAGACGGCGTGGTTGAGCGTGTGATAGAGAGCTGCAATGAGCGCTATGGCCGCCAGATTGTATAGGCCGCTGCCTCTGAACATCATGGCGGCCCCCATACTAAGGAGGATAATGCCGATATTTTCGACACTATGGTATGCCAGAAGTCTCTTCATGTCATGTTCCATTAACGCGTAAAGCACGCCAAGGACCGAAGAAACCGCGCCGATTGCCAGCACTGTAATTCCCCACCATTCAGGACCGGGTCCCAGCAGATCCACAACTATCCTCACAAGGCCGTAAATCCCCGTCTTTATCATAACCCCCGACATCAGGGCAGAAACGTTGGACGGTGCAGCGGGATGCGCCCTCGGAAGCCATGTATGGAGCGGTATAATGCCCGCCTTGGTACCGAAGCCGATAATCGAAAGAATGAAGACTAGTGATTTTATTTCCAAGGGAATCTGAGCTGCCCCATCCTTTATCCCCTGGAAATCCATCCGGCCCGTATATGAGTAAAGGAGAAGAAAGGCGCAGATTATGAAAGCTGTCCCTATGTGCATCATTACGGCATAGATGAGGCCAGCCTTTGCGGACTCTTTGTCCCTGTCAATTGTCACAAGAAAATAGGAGATAAGTGACATCGTCTCCCAGGATATGAGGAACGTAATGATATTGCCGGCTGTTACGACAGCCAGCATACTCAGTACAAAAAGACCGAAGAGAAACCCCATCAGACCCTGGTTCTTCAGCGCGCCGGTATATCCTACGGAAAACACCGACGCGCTGAAGGTCAGGACCGAAATCACTGCAACAAAGAATCCAGATATCGCATCTCCTGAGAAAAGAAACTGAAATACAGACGAAATGGGGAAAGAGAAAACGCTCGCGGGGCGAAGAAATAAGAGAAGAAGCCCGTAGACAACAAAATTAAGCGCACCTGCGGCAGAGAGGATATAGAGCCGGCTTTTCATCTTCCCGAGCGGCAGGAGGAAAAGAGCCGACCCCAGAAGAAGACAAAAGGCACCTATCGAAGCGACCGTTTCAGAATGCATGACAAAGACAGCGGTTATGTTAACACGGAAAAGCGGCCGAAAAC
>CAZNTS010000032.1:0-7454 GCA_964576045.1 uncultured Nitrospiraceae bacterium
TGGATAATCCTCTCCACGATGTGGGCGGCCTCCGAAGTGCGCTGAAGCGAAGCGGCATTTGGCAACTGAATGACTGCGTATATGTAGCCCTGGTCCTCTTCAGGTAAGAACCCGCCGGGTATTTTTTTGCCGAGTAGTAAGATCCCGGCTGTCATCACGGCAAGAATAACAAACCCAAGGACTGCTTTCCGTATAATTGCACGGCTGAGGCTGACATAACTTTCGGTCGTATGTTTGAAGACTCTGTTGAACGAGCGGAAAAACCAGCCTAACGGACCACGCGTCTCTCTTTTCGGACGGAGAAGCATCCCGCAAAGCGCAGGACTTAATGTCAATGCGTTGAAGGCTGACAAAAGCACAGAAATCGCGATCGTTACGGCAAACTGCTGATAAAGTCGTCCCGTAATGCCTGGGATAAAGACTGTCGGGAGAAACACAGACGATAAGACGAGCGCGATGGCCGCAACAGGAGCAGCGACCTCCTCCATTGCTTTTAGGGATGCGTCCATGGGCTTCATCCCTTCATGGATATGGCGTTCCACAGCCTCGACCACGACGATGGCGTCGTCAACAACGAGGCCTATCGCAACAACCATTCCCATGAGGGCGATAGGGTTAATCGAGAAACCGAGGATGGGGAAAAACGCAAAGGTGCCTATGAGGGAAACCGGCACCGCAACAATAGGTATGAGTGTGGCTCTCCATCCTTGAAGAAAAATGAACACAACAAAGATCACCAGGAGCATTGCTAAAGCGAGGGTTATTTCAATCTCTCTTATCCCTTCTGTGATTGAGCGGGTAGTGTCTAGTGAGATTGCATAGTCGAGGTCGGCAGGAAATGTCTCCTTAAGCTGGGCCATTAGGCTCTTGACGCCGTTTGCCGCATCGAGTGCGTTCGATCCTGGCAGCTGATACAGTGCAAGCACTGCAGACGGTTTGCCATTAAAGCGCCCTTGAATGTTGTAGTCCTGAGCGCCAAGTTCAATACGGGCGACATCACTCAATCGCACAAGAGATCCGTCAGGGTTTGCGCGCAGAACTATCCGGCCGAATTCCTCAGGAGTCGCAAGCCTGCCCTGGGCCCGTATTGCGTATGTGAATTCTTGGCCGGGCGGCATGGGCTCGCCCCCGACCTGCCCGGCGGGATTCACTGTATTTTGTTTCTGAAGCGCATCTATTATCTCTGGTATCGTGATATTGAGCTTTGCGAGCATGTCCGGGCGCGCCCAACAGCGTATTGCGTATTGACCAGCACCGAAAACAGTGACGCTGGCTATGCCACGCACTCGAGTCAACTGGTCCGCCAAGTTAATGTATGCGTAGTTTGCCAGGAATGTAGCGTCATAGGTTCCCTTGGGTGAATAGAGGGCGATCAACAGCATAGGTGCCGCCAGTGATTTCTGGACGGTCACCCCGTAGTTCCTTACGTCGAGCGGGAACTGCCTCTCTGCCTGGGCCTCTCGCAATTGAGCAAGAACCTGGTCTGTGTTCGGATCTGTCTTTACGTCGAAATTCACGATCATTCTCATCAGGCCATTGTTGGGGTTGAGTGAATACATGTAATTCATGTTGTCTACTCCGCTCATCTGCTGATCGAGGGGAGTAGCTACCGCCTGCTCGATTGTCAAGGCATCGGCGCCAATGTAAGTGGCCTGGATTAGGATCTCGGGGGGGACGATATTGGGATATTGCGCCACTGGCAGACCTGCCAACGATACAAGGCCGACGATGACCATAACTATTGCAATGACCATCGCAACGATAGGGCGTCTGATGAAGAAACGGTACACGGCGCTTTACCTATTCCTTACAACAGACTGACCCTCTGGCTTCTGAGACGTTCCTCCTCCCGGTAGTGACTCAGAGGCAAACGGCCTAGGTGCAACGGTTATTCCCTGCTTAACTTTCTGGATTCCTTCAGCTACAACACGTTCGCCTGCTTTCAGACCCTCATCGATCACCCAAAGCGTGCCGACTCGTTCCCCTGGTTTGACCGATCTGATATCCACGCGGTTGTCTTGACCCACGACGGCCACCTGATAGCTCCCCTGAAACTCGCTTACCGCACGCTGGGGAACAAGGAGCGCACCTTTGTCAGTCCTGACCAATACACGGACCCTGACGAACTGGCCGGGGCGAAGAAGATTGCCCGGATTCGGAAAGATCCCCGCAAACCGCAGTGTCCCTGTTCTGACGTCTACCTGTCGGTCAATCGCAGAGACACTACCTTTGTATCGGTAGAGAGATCCATCAGCCAGGATCAATTCCAGTTGCAGCTTCTTCGCTTGCTCAAGACCCTCCTGCTCGGAAGAGAATCGTTTCATAAAATCGGTATAAGCCTGTTCATTGATGGTGTAATAGACTTTGATCGGGTTTATAGTCGAAACCGTTGTCAGCTCCCTCCCAAGAGCTGGACCAACGAGATTGCCAATCTGTGTAGTGGCAATACCGGCGATTCCGTCGATGGGTGATGTTATTTTTGTAAAACCGAGGTTGATCCGAGCATTTTCTACCGCGGCCTGAGCGGCAATCACAGCCGCATAGGCGGACCTTTCGGCACCGGTAGCGTCATCCAAGTCCTTCTTGCTCAGTGCGTTCTGTTCTGCCAAAGGCTTGACCCTGGCAAGGTTTGCCTTGGCATTCTCATATTGCGCCTCCAACTGGGCAAGGATACCCTGTGCCTGATCCAAAGCAGCTTGAAAGGGCCGGGGGTCAATCTCAAAAAGTACTTGCCCTCTCTTTATTAAAGCGCCTTCAGTATAGTCTTGCCTGATCAGGTAACCAGTAACCTGTGCCCTGATAGTAGCATTGACCAGGCCGTCGGCAGTGCCTACCCACTCGTGAATTATTGGCACATCCCTTTGAATCACAGCCACTGCCTCGACGACCGGGGGTTGTAGAGGTGCCGGTCTCGACTTCTGACACGCTGAAAGAGATATTGTGGACAGGACTAAAGCAAATAGCAAAATGCGAAAGATCAATATACAGGGAAAACGGGACATGCGTCTGATCAGAAAGACCGAATTCATCTCTAGTTCATGCTCCCACGTGTCACAATATCGGCATTTCAGGTTAGTAGAATCGACCCTCAGCGGAGATCCGATCCTTCTGAACCGGAACCCTTCCATTGTCAATCTCCGCTGATCCCCTGCAATCAGCATGACAAGCCTGGCACAAAAGACGGCGAGACATACATTACCCCGCCACGTAATGATATTAGGTTGAGAATACGATTTTCTTCTTAGAAAGTCAATTTAGCGCAACAGGCGGTCTTCGTTCGCCGCAAAGGCAAGAGGGCCTGGTATATTACCCATTTCATTGCTAACTTCCTCCTTTATTGCCGTTGGCTGAGCATGGGCATCAAATACTCAGTCCTTTTCAGAAGCAACCTTCTACCTGATCGCCTTTCGAAATATGGCTTCGCGATAACTCACAAAGTGAAATAATTAAGATGGATAGGCTAAACCGATTTCCCCCAAAGTAGCAGTTTTGCATCCTAGAGGTGTCAATCTTGATTGAATCACCATTAGGACCAAAGCGTAACAAAATAACATCAGAAAATATAGCCCTTGTCCACTCTCAAAAAGGCTTGTCTCTTCTTGGCACCTTTCCTGGGGCGACTCTAATTGTAACCGCTAGCTCTGCCGCATCGTCTATCTTTTAGAGGCACGAGATATCAGCTTATTTTCTGTGAATTGTAGCCTCGACGTATAGGGTGTAAAATAATAATAGTAAGATATAGCAAAGGAGAACGAAAATGAAAAAGGCCATTTGTCTTGTCCTTGTTATGGCATTTGTTCTTTTTGCAAGCGCCCTGCCCTGCTACTCTGCCGAGTCAGGAGGATATGGTGGTGGACATGGCGGATACAGCGGTGGACATGGCGGATACAGCGGTGGACATAATTGGGGACATGATCACGGATACTTCAGGGGGCATATCTGGATTGGTCCAGGATGGGGTTCATGGTGGTGGTGGGGTCCGGGCTACCCATATTATTATCCGTATTACTACTATCCATACTTTTATGCAGAGCCCTCTTTTGCAGAGCCTCCGACATATGTCCAGCCGCCCTTACGGGAAGAGGAAGAGTATTACTGGTATTTTTGCCCTGATTCCAAGAACTACTATCCATACGTGAAAAAGTGTCCTGGCGGATGGCTGAGGGTGGTTCCTCCACAGAGTCCGCCAGACTGGGAGGAGTGAAATTGTGAAACACAGGTCTGCCAGGTTTTTACTGATTTTGCTAGCGCTGGTCCTAGGTGGATGCGCAACTATTCCTACAGGCCCCAGTGTGATGGTGCTGCCTCCGCCTGGAAAGTCCTTTGAACAATTCCAGGCTGACGATGCCATTTGCAAGCAATGGGCTGCGCAGCAGATCGGGCTGAGCCCTCAGGAGATGGCTAATCAGAACACTGCAACAGGTGCTGTTGTCGGCACAGCTCTTGGAGCAGGACTTGGCGCGGCCATAGGGTCAGCCTCCGGCAGCGCGGGCGTTGGTGCAGCCATTGGTGCCGCAAGCGGGTTGCTTGTCGGAACGACAGTGGGCGCTAATGCGGGTCAGGTTTATGGATGGCAGGCCCAGCGCCGATACGATATCGCATATCTGCAGTGCATGTATGCCAAGGGTAACGAAGTCCCGGGTGGAGCAAAGTCAACCCGGCGCGTTCGGAGAACTCCACCTCCTCCGCCGCCTGATCTGAGTACTGTGCCTCCGGACTATAATCCTAATCCCTATACAGCTCCGGCGCAGCAATAGGTTAACAGTCGGCAGTTTCCGGCCAATAGGCAGAATCTGGGAATTCATGCAGAACGAGATCCACAGGTTCTGCGCCTCTATAAGCACGCTGTGATATTCGTGGAGAAGTTGGACTTCAGGAACCCCAAAACACCTAACGGAGAATGAACCGGCTTCTTTTCTGGATTAGGCAAGTCCGGTGTCGCGAAAAGCTCGTTTGGCTACGAGTGGTGTGATCCCTTTTTAGACAGGCAACTTCGACAACCTCATCAGTTCATCCGACAGTGTGTTTGCAAACATCGCTGGGGATACCCCTTTAGAGTTCGATTAGGGGCTTCCATTCTATGTTGGACGGAACTCCAAGATGCTGATCAACGGGAAGAAGGCTCCCAGTGGGGGCACAGGCCCTTACTGGACATGTTGATTAAGGGTTCGGTGCTGGCTTTCCCACTTGTGTGAGACGGAGGTATTTCCTTGTGGCGATAAGCATCGCAAGCGCTCGATACTTATTCTATCCGGCGTCCACCAGGATCTCCCTTACTTTTTATGGCGGATTTCGGATCTTAAGGAGTCCCCAGTCGTAAAAGAAGTTTACCTACTAGTTTACCTATAGGAATACAAAGAAAAATCACAATAGTACAGATCACAAATACGATTATGATAAGCAGCAAAGTATCCTTTGAAATAACCGCCGAAGGCCGAGTCTCTTTCCATAACTTCATGCGAATAAACCAAGAAGCATAATCGAGAAATGTGTAAATAGATAACGGGCAATGAATCTTTTTAAATTGAATTCGAACCCAACAAATAAAGGAGACAGCGCCATAAATAAGACTATCACTAAACAGCGAGGCCGTCAAGCGCAGCTCAACCCTTATCGGTCTCTCGAGAATAGTTGTTCCTCAGAAATATCATCTGGCTTAAACAGCTAGGCGTTTTTGCGACGATATTAACACGCCATCTGTAGGCCTCGTTACTTAAGAAGCCGCCTTCTGCCCCCCCCTACAATCACCTCCTCCTACCGACACCATTGCTTTTTTGCGTGCCAAGATTACTGCCAACACACGGGGATGCAAACAGCTATTAATTTCGTGTTAGACAGCAATATGCTGAAATTGTGAACTGGTAGCAGCTGGCGTTGCCCACTGTGCACTTTCCCTGTGATTTCGAAGATTGCGTTAACCCACCACCCTTTTTTTCTTGACTTCGCCTTTCTCGCAAGCTACTATTCAAAAGAAGACAGCCGTCCTAGGAACATCAATTATGGACTTCCAGAAGGCCTTTGGGAAATGGATGCGCGATGAAGTGTAGTTCGTGTTTATGGAATTTTATTTTCGCTTTTCTGCTGAACGGTTTTTGTTTTGCAGCTGACGATGTGCTTTGTCCTGATACGATCAAAGTTGAGCAGAAGGCGGTATCCCCGTCGCCCGAATGGGAGGTGTCATATAGTTCTTTGCCTGCCCAGCTTGATATGATTACTTTCTTCAATGGCCCTCCCGAAGAGAATGCATCCCTCCTATATGACGGGCAGTTGAAGATTAAAGGGGGATGGATCGGCATATGGCACTTTCCAAAAGATGACAGAGGCTACTGGATACGATGTTCCTATGAGGGAACTCGTGCTGAATTGTCGCGGCGACTTCCAGTTTCAGTAAACGTTTGTCGGGTTACCTACGATGAGGGCGTACACTTCGCATCTGGGTTGCCTGCGATAAGAAAGGTTGAGTGCCGATAATTGCACACATTCCGTATCAGTGTCATTCCGGTCTTTCTGATTCTCCTTACCCTGCTTAGCAGGGCCGACGGAAGCAGGCCTGCAGACGAGTATAAATTTGACAGCCCTTCTGTAATGTTTCTCGGCACAAACAGAGCGAATACGGTGCATCCTCAGTCACGCCCCGTTCGATACAATGACCTCTCCCCGCAGGCCGCCAGCGCAATCCTGTCCGCTTCCGATCATGACCTGGATTCTCCTGACCTGATGTCATATGGAGCAAATGCAGAAAAGGAAGGCCTCGCCATCTCCAAAGAAGGACAACGTGTGCGGCGCTCCGGAGAGAAACTCAGCATAACTCCGGCATCGGGCCCAGCGATCACCTTCACTAACTGGTCGGACGCCGGGGACTCCCGACGGGAAGGCGATGGCGCAAAGTACTTTTATACAGGGCGGTTCGGCCGGTTTGCATACCACAGGGTCGAAGACCATCTGGAGCATGACTCGCCCGGTTCTTACCTTATCAACCCAGCAAACGGCAAGATGGCCTATGTGCACCAGGGAGATGATATCGCAGCACTTTCGCCAGACAACGTTCATCTGCTCGTCTTTAACCCGCTGAACCTGCAAAAAGATCGCGCTTTGACGGTTGCCTCCCTTGGCGCCGATGGGCCGGCTATCGAGCTTCGCTGTGTTTTTAACAAGGATAACGGTTATGAGATGGGCATGAGCTTCAAAGGGTGGCGCAACTCTGACTCTTTTGAAGTCGTTTTTAAGTCCAGCAAGCCTTCTTTCGAACCGATTCCGATCCATGTTGAATATGTGCGGGGAGGATGGGTTATTGCTGTACCGAATCGTTTTCGCCTGGAAGCCGAATTGGGATTTGAGTGTGGTCACTGATGGATCTAATGACAGATTAATAAAACACGCTTTGTTGCTACTTTTCACAGCGTTGTCAGCAGGCTCCGTTTTTGCTGCAGCGGATCATTGTGCCTTGGAAGAGC
>CAZNTS010000033.1:0-8040 GCA_964576045.1 uncultured Nitrospiraceae bacterium
CACAATTTTTGACCACAGAATCACTTCAGTATACCTTTCACAATAATATCCACTGCTTTCTCAGGAGTCAGCCCGTGGGCCATTAGTGTCTCCATCTGACGCTTGTCGACACTGCCTATGGCGGCCTCGTGGGTCACCTTGGCAAGCGGATGCGTAACATTCACTATCGGGACCGCCTTTGCCGTTGCCTTATCTTTTACAATCTCCATACAGTCCACATGACCGCGTGCGCCCGCGGCATTACCGTCCGTGATGCCGATCACCTCGGCCTTTGCCTCATCCTCAATGGCGACTCTTGCCTTTATAATGCTCCTTGAGTTGTTACCCATGAGAATAGCCTTCTCCTTGATCCTGATATCGTCATGGGCATGGCCAAAGATTCGTGCGGTCAGCTCCGCCACAGCATTTTCTCCCATCTCAACAGAGTAGTCGATATCAAGTGTGCCGACCCTGCCCGTGGTCAACGTGAAATCAGTGCAGAACTTTCCATTTCTACCTACTTTCACTGATGATTTAGGAACGACCTGTATGCCTCCGTAGATACCGTGATAGTGAGTCTCGGAATATGTCATCTCTGCGCCTTCTCCAATCTCAATGACTGCGTCCATGATGTGTCTCACATTCTCTGTCTTAGGAAATATGCAGTGTGCTTTGAAATGGGCTGATGAGTTCTTTTCGAGGGTAACTTCCATTCTGATCTTTTGGGTGCCTTTTTTATGAAGAACACCGAAGCAGAGATGCACCGGATTCCTTATTATTATTCCTTCCTTAACCGTAACTTTGGCGCTGATTCCGGACATTGTCTCTTTCGCGACAACAACAAGCCCTTCAACCTTGTTCATGCTTAATAGTTTATGGCCACTTGCTACAAGGTGCGCTATCTCGCTGTTTTGAAGAATAGCCTTGTCCCCTCCGGAGATTCCGAATGCCTCCATCAGCGCGTCCAGATCAGACATAAGCGCATACCTCTTCCTTGCAGATCAGGCATTTTTTTGCCTTATAATATTCAGTCACTTCATGGGGGCTTCCGGAAAATATAACCTTGCCCTGGCAAATCTGGGATGCTTTGTCAGCAATCAAGGCTATCTCTTCGCGGTGGGTAATCAGGAGTACCGATGAGCCATTCTTCTTAAAGATCTTGATGACATTAATGATGTCTTGAGTGGATAGCATGTCTATCCCCGTATCAGGCTCATCAAGGATTGCAAACCTGGGCTTCATGGCAACGATGGAGGCAAGCTCTATTCGCTTCCGTTCCCCACCACTCAGGCGTTTGTCGACCATCCTGCTGACATACAGCTCTGGAGACAAACCGACTATCTCCAAATACTGCGATGAATCTTCATTTTTGCGTTTCATCGTAAGATAATCCTTCACAGTTATCCCCTCGAACCTCACAGGTTCCTGCCACGCCATGGTTATGCCAAGTTGCGCTCTTTCATGTATCCTGAGGTCGTCGATAACCTTACCATCAAATACTATTTCCCCCGACGTCGGTTTGTATCCTTCACAACCCATGACAAGATAGGCAAGCGTACTTTTGCCAGCTCCGTTTGTGCCGAGAAGGGCGTGGACTTCGGATGACTCAATAGTCATGGAAAAATCATTAAGGATTTTCTTGCCCTCTGTTTCAAATAGAAGGTTCTTCAACTCAACTGGCGGCATCAATTTCTGAAGTCCTGACGATCTCATCCGTAATCTAATCAATATCGTCTGAGATGTAATGAAAAATATACTTTTCTCCTGAGAATATTGTATCATCTTATCAATTGTATTCATCATCATCCATTAGCTGTAAGCTGTGCTGCTTGCGACACCGCTTCAATTAACACTGACGTTCTGGATACAAAGACTCACATTGAGGGAACTTTAGCACCCATTGTTTGTACCGCGAAATTCAATAAGTAACTTTAACCGACGGAAGCGTCAAGCTGCGCGAAATTCAGATGTCAATATTTGACGACAACTGCAGGGTCACCTTGCGATACTGCGCAAACGCTCTTTGAAGACGTTTCCCACCGTTATCCCGATTACGGTCCCAATAATTGCTCCGGCAACAAAATCCGAAAACCAATGGATTGTCATGGAAACTCCCACGCCTATGTATATAGCATAGAGCAGAGCAATACATCGTGCCGCTTTGCTGTCAGAATATAGGGCCCAAATAGCCGCTGCCATTGCAAATGCCACGGTCGTATGAGAAGACGGCCAGCCGAAGAAGATTCCTCCTTTCAAAAATCCAAAATGAAACTCTTGGCTGGTATCAACCAGCGCTCGGACGGAGAGTCTCAGGCCTGGCCTCCCTGTTAATGCCTTGTAGAATGAAGATATAAGCAGGCCGATGACTGCTGCCTGCGCTGTCGAATATGCGCTGCAGATCGCACGAAGATCCTTACGGACGGAACCGATTATATATGAGGCAATTGGGAATAATACCGGTACTCGCCAGCCCAAGATGACAGCAGGGAAAAGATAGTGAGCAAAAGGCCTGGTAGCTTTGAAATAAACCCAGTCAAAGTCGGAACCAACTATTAGTAACGTAGCTCCAATCGCCAAAAAATGCCATAGCAGGTTGCGCCTCCAAAATGACTGGAGAATATTGACCGGCAATTTATAGAAGAAATCTTGCATCAATTGGTGTTTATTATCAGACCCTATTCGGAGCATGTTGCAAAGTTCGATGGACGCACTATTTCGCGAGAAACTCTTGTATCTTTTTAAGCCACGGAGTATGAAGTTTCGCCTTGAGATAAAGATCGCCCGACTCTGCACCAAACTTTCCAGCCGTGCCCATGCCTTTTAATCTTATCTTCTGACCTTCTTTTATCCCAGGCGGTATCGTGATTGTCAGATCCCGGGGGTTGTCTTTCATAGCATAATGATAGCGCACCTTGCCACCAGCCGAGACAATCTCGAAAGGAATTGTAATTGCAGCTTCAATGTCCTTGCCCCTTTCCGGCAATTCCAATCCATATTTCTTGGCAATGTGTTTCTGTAATGCCTTCATGCCCATGAGTAACATCTTTGAGAGAAGCGAAGGCCGATAGGCCGGTACTCTGCTCGATTGACGCTGAGAGGTCCTTAACGTTTCCTGGTATGCATCAGACATGGGACCAAAAAAGAAGAAACCCTTTCCGATAAAGCCGGGCCCTTTGAACTGATAGGTCCTGAATTGGTGCCCATAGAAAGTACTGCGGCTGAAAATATCCTCGGGCCTATTAAAACCAAATACCCTGCTTAGCTCTGCAAAAACCTGATTAATGTCAGAATCCTTAAAGATATCCTGGTCTGAATGGGTTTGTCTGAATTTGTCTCTTGCAAAGAATCCGTAACTCCGTCTGTAGGAATTATACTCTCTTCGCTTTCGTTCGTCTGAGAGTACGGCATACGCCTCATTGATTTCTTTCATCATTTCTTCTTTGCCAGGATTCTTGTCGGGGTGGTATTGAAAGGCTAACTTCCTATAGGTCTTCTTTATTTCTTCAAAAGAGGCGTCTTCGCTGACACCGAGTACTTTATAATAGTCCTTCTGTTCCATTGATCTAGTATAATTTAGATGAATGATTTTCGTCCTTCTATCCATGTGATCGCTATCAATTAATCCCAAATGGCCTCAAAATGTGGAAACCCGCCAACCCTTTCCTTTAACCCTGCCTCTTGCTTTTCTTGTATCAGGGATGCAGGTGGGATTCCTCTTGCGTAACAATCTCTTGCGGAAATGAAGGTCTTGCCGAAATATCCGGGGGCGTCAATTTTCAAGGGGACCAAAGAACATTAAAGGTATTCCAGATCACTCAAACAGTTTAAAGCACACCATTGTATAATCGGATTTAAAACATATTGTCGCACTGAGTAACCGGTCTTTCGGTGTTTATGCTGCCTCATGCATCACAGTGGTTTTTAAGGGTTACGCCCCGCACCTGCAACACCTCACCGTGCAAAACTTAATATAGTGGCAAATGCCGGGAGAACTACGAACAGGTGAGAAAAACGATCGGTGCGTCTTTCATCCAGAAGTCATAACCCTTCTGAGAATCCTGATGTGCTTTTTATAGACAAAGGACAACATTTTAGGGCTTACCCGACTTTGAGTACGACAGCCATCCAACATAATTTAGTCGTCAAAGCATACCCTATCTGCCGCTAGCGCTTTGCAAAGAGCGCAACTAACCATGATCTTTATAGAATCTTTACACTTTCAGACCCTTTTTTAACACCAACTTTATTACCTTTCGTGCTACGTTATCAAAAAAGGATATTTATGATTGATGTCGAAAAGAATGATGCGTCATTTCTAAATGCGAGTGTGATTGAACGTTTTTCAATTAAGCATGAAATGCCCCAAGTAACGATTGTGAGACACACATCGCCTCATGACGCTGCTCAAGGCTCTATATATTCCGATAACTTTGTGCTAATTTTTGTCGAGGATCTAAACAAACCTGTAATGAATGCAATTCGCTATGCAAGTCTTCTTGCCGGTGAAATCGTTGCCATCCATATACAGATTAATCTTGAGGATAAGGAGAGAATCGGGGACCGGTGGAAAAAGCTGGGCGTTGAGATTCCGCTTGTTGTGCTCGACTCTACCAACGGCTCAGTCATCCAGTCGTTGACGGCATTCATTGATAGAATGTGTCGTCAAAAGCAAGGGTTTGTAACGATGGTGTTGCCTGTACTTGCCGGTCTCAAATGGTGGCAGCGCTTTCTGCACAACCATACAGCATGCCTGATTGAAAAGGCCCTTAGGCGCAGGGAAGGGGTCATAACAGTACGCGTTCCGTTTCCTTTAAGCGGTGATTTGAGTTAGACAAGGTTGCACGTAGATGAAGACGTTATGCTGCTAATAGGGGGAAATAAACATGGGTAGCGCTTTGCAGTTGCATTCTATTCTTACAAAGGAGGATGAACTATGAACCTTTTATTCTGGGTGCCGGCCATGTTTTTTCTGGGCATAGTATCAATGGCACTGTGTTACCTGTTCATAACAGCCTGCGAGAAAATATGAGAAAGAGGTGATATCAATGATCTATCTGACGGCAATTGTGGTGGTCTTCCTGTTTGTGTACCTTTTCGTGGCCTTAATCAGGCCCGAAAAGTTCTAACAGGCGGCAATAAAAAAAGAAATACTTTATAAAGGAGCTAAATTATGTTTCTGCAAACCTGGTTTTTACCAACGGCGCTTTTGGTGACTGGCTGCGTGGTCGCCTTTCCTTTGAGTCGCTATATGGCGTGGATAATGGATGGGAAATATCGTCCTTTGCGTGTTTTCGGGTGGTTTGAAAAAAGGCTCGACAGCGGTCCGCAGAACTGGAAGCAGTATGCCGGGTCTTTGCTCATTTTCAATACCTTGCTCTTTGTCTTTGGCTTCGTTGTGTTGGCGCTCCAGCAATGGATGCCTCTTAACCCCGATGGTAAGGTGATGCTTGCGCCGAGCGCAATCTTCAACAGCGTGATATCATTTATGACGAATACGGACCTCCAACACTATGCAGGAGACCAGCATCTATCGAACTTCAGCCAGATCTTCTTCGGCATTGCCAACCTGTTTATATCTGCCGCAATCGGATTAAGCGCACTCACTGCGATAATCCGGGCCTTGCGCAGCGATAAATCCGTCGGGAATTTCTTTGTGGATATATGGCGGGTGTTGGTTTACATGTTCGTGCCCGTAGCTTTTGTCGTAGCCCTTTTTTTCCTAGTGCAGGGCAGCCCCATGACTTTGAAAAGCTCCTATCAGGTCTCAACCCTCGAACCCGCTGCCATGGGGACCACTGATAAAGGAGAACTTAAAAAACAAACCATCGTGGTCGGTCCCGTGGCTGCTTTTGAGTCCATGAAGATGCTCGGGACAAATGGCGGCGGGTTCTACGGCATGAACTCCGCACACCCGTATGAAAATCCAACCGCCGCGTCCAACTTTCTGAATACTCTGTCGATGATGATCTTCCCGTTCGCGCTTGTGCTGATGTATGGCCGCATGCTCGGCCGATTGCGTCATGGCATAGTCGTTTTCGCGGTAATGCTGATACTAATGGCTGGCACCATTGCCTGGTCGGTCTACTATGATACGCTGAAACCGAATCCTGGATTGACCGCTCATCCTGTGGCCCGATCGTATGAAATCCCCAGCGCGACTGCGCCGGGTGGAAAACGAGTTGTTTCGCTTCCCGCTGTTCCTGGCCTGCCGGTTGACCAGCATCTTGGCAATCTCGAAGGTAAAGAGTTGCGTTTCGGAACCTCGGCCGGCGCTGCGTATGCGGCTATTACCACGGACGTGACGTGCGGCGCGGTTAACGCTGAGGCTGATAGCCTCAACCCTCTTGCCGCGTTGTCACCCATGGTTGGAATGTGGCTTAACTGCGTGTTCGGAGGCAAGGGCGTTGGTATGATCAACATGTTGCTCTATATCATAATAGGCATTTTCCTGGCTGGCCAGATGGTAGGCAGGACGCCGGAATACCTTGGTAAGAAAATCGGCGCTCGCGAGATGAAGCTTGCCACCATCGCCTTACTGGTTCATCCCCTTATGATCCTCATGCCCTCGGGGCTTTTTGCGGCAACTGACTGGGGACTCAAGGCGATAAGCAATCCCGGTGCTCACGGATTATCGCAAATAGTCTATCAATTTTCCTCAGCCTCAGCCAATAACGGTTCCGCCTTCGACGGACTAGGAGTTACCTACGGGTTTTACAACAATCCTAACCCGGCGCCGGAGGCGATCCCCTGGGATATTGCGGCCGGGCTGGTCATGCTCTTCAGTCGTTTTCTTCCAATTGTGGCACCCATAGCCATGGCTGCATCGCTCGGGGCAAAGAAGTCAAGTCCTTTTGGTCTTGGAACTCTGCGCGATGACAGCCCGACCTTCGCGGTCCTCCTGCTTGGAACCATCCTCATCATCGGGGCGTTGCTTTTCCTGCCGGTCGGGGCGCTCGGACCTGCGGCGGAGCACTGGGGTCCCATCCCTTTTGGCGGCTGAGCCGGGAGACAAGACATATATGCAAATTAATAGACTTATAAAGAAATGCTAATAGAATAAAGGAGCATAACATGGATAATGTATCGAGTGTTACAGAAGAAATACAGGAAGGCGGCAGGCCCTCAGGGCAACAGAGACCGCCAAAACGCATAAAAGCGCGGCGCCTGTTGGAGAAGGAGACAACGATGCCGGCATTGAAGCAGGCTTTCATTATGCTGAGGCCGGATATCCAGTGGAAGAATCCCGTGATGTTCGTCGTGGAAGTCGGCGCATTTCTGACCCTGTTGTATATAATAAAAGCCGCATGGGGTGGCGCGGCGAGTCAGGTGCCGTTGAGCTACTTTATAGCGCTCGATATCTGGCTCTTCGTGACTGTCTTGTTTGCGAACTTTGCAACAGCGCTCGCCGAGGCCCGCGGAAAAGCGCAGGCGGACTCACTCAGACGCGCCCGTCATGATACGGTCGCTTACCTTATGACTCAGGCTGGCCGCATCGAGGAGGTTTCATCGACCGTCCTGAAGCCGGGCGACGTGGTGGTCGTAGAGGCTGGACAGATGATCCCGAGCGACGGGGAGATCATCGAGGGCGTCGCCTCCATCAACGAAGCAGCGATAACGGGTGAGTCGGCCCCCGTCATCAGGGAAGCCGGGGGCGACAGGTCCAGCGTGACCGGGGGCACTGTTGTGCTTTCCGACCGTATCGTTGTGCGTATTACCCATGCCGCCGGTGACACATTCCTTGACAGAATGATTGCCCTGGTAGAAGGAGCAATCCGTCAGAGAACGCCGAATGAGATTGCGCTCACGCTAGTCCTTTCAGCCCTGACGCTGGTCTTTTTGATTGTCGTTGTTCCGCTCTGGGCCATGTCCTGGAATGCCGAGCAATACATGATGGGCTTCCTTGGAATTCAGGAACCGTTAAAGAGTCTCGGCACTGACGTGCCCACGCTCATTGCGCTCCTAGTGTGTCTGATTCCTACTACCATCGGAGCTCTGCTCGCCGCAATAGGAATAGCGGGTATGGATCGCGCTTTGCAGGCCAACATCATCGCCAAGAGCGGC
>CAZNTS010000034.1:0-2990 GCA_964576045.1 uncultured Nitrospiraceae bacterium
CACGGTGGCAGGGCGGTAGGACTGAGCGGCAAAGACGGAGCCCTTATCAGGGCTAAGAAGAAACTCGTAAGGCAGGCTGCGAAGACCGGGGACGTTGAGGCCATCGATATCGGACTAGTTGGTGAAGTGGAGGCGGTTGACCCTTCCCTTATTGACTCACTCCAGAAGGCCGGATTTATCCCTGTGATTGCGCCTATAGGCGCGGGAGGCGCCGGTGAGGCATTCAACATAAACGCAGATTACGTGGCTTCAGCCGTTGCTTCAGCTTTGCAGGCTGAGAAGCTCATCCTTCTTACAGATGTGCCAGGAATAAAGGATAAGGCAGACAAAGTGGTCCCGACGATTCAGAAACAAAGGGTGAAGAAATATATTGATGACGGCACTGTCTCCGGAGGCATGCTTCCTAAGGTGCAGGCGTGCACCATGGCCCTTGACGCTGGCGTGCGCAAAACCCATATCGTGGACGGCAGAGTTCCACACTGCCTTCTGCTGGAGATCTTTACGAAAGAGGGTGTGGGGACCGAGATAGTGAGAGGGTTCTGAGGAGAGTGCGGAAATGATTGCCATGAGAAGCTGGCTCTTTTGTTTATGCATCGCAATACCGTTGCTTTTTGGAGGGTGTGCAAAATCTTCCCCACAGGTGGTCGAATTGAAGAGGTTCCCTCTGGATACGCTCGATGGAATTATTACTCAGTCCGGAGCAGAGCTCGACACGGAAACTACCAGTGATGGCAATGGCTCCCTGCGGATCAAGGTCACTAGGCCGACTACGGTCAGATTATTTGAGATAAACGATGTAAATGTCGAGAACGCACGGCTAACGTATCAGGCAAAACTCCGATCAAAGAACCTCGAAGGCCAGGCCTATCTGGAGATGTGGTGTTACTTTTCTGGGAGAGGAGAGTTCTTTTCCAGGGGGCTTCAGGATACCGTGAGCGGGACGATGCGGTGGATCACTGCCGAGACCCCCTTCTTCCTGAAAAAGGATGAGAGGCCTGATGTAATAAAATTAAATCTTGTGATCAATGGTAAGGGGACTGTCTGGATAGACGACGTGCGTCTTTTGAAGGGACCACTGCAGTAGAAAGACAAGTTCATGTCCAATTTTTTTTGATAGATCCCTCCTCCTTTCCCCGTTCTCAAATGGGGAAGCGAGAACCTCTCTTTTGACGTAGAGGGGTGAGGAGAGATTTTCATAAAGCAGTTATATCGCGATGCGTAAGAGTAAGAAGTTGATGCGATTGTTGTTCGTATGTCTTCTGTCCACAGTTCTCGTCCTTCTTAGCTATCGTCTTCTCATGCCTGATATCTCAAAGCTAAGGAATGAGAACCCCGGGAAAACATCCTTTATGGAATACAGGGAGAGGGAATGGACAGAGAAGGGCGAGAAATACAGGATCGACCAGAGATGGGTACCCCTATCGAAGATTTCGTCATTCCTTATAAAGGCGGTGCTGATTGCTGAGGATGACAAGTTCTGGAAGCATGAAGGTTTTGATTATGAGGCGATCCAAAAGGCGGTTGAAAAGGATATTAAGGCAAGGAAGTTCAAGCTGGGAGGCAGCACTGTGAGCCAGCAACTTGCGAAGAATCTGTATCTTTCTCCATCAAAGAACCCGCTGCGCAAACTGGCCGAGGCGGTTATTACCTGGAAGATGGAAAAGGTCCTTCCGAAGAAAAGGATCCTCGAAATCTATCTGAACGTCGTTGAGTGGGGAGAAGGAATTTTTGGTGCGGAAGCAGCGGCAAGGCATTATTTTGGTAAAACCTCGTTCGAACTCACTCCTGAAGAGGCTGCGAGGCTTGCGGCTGTGCTCACCAATCCGAGGAAATACAACCCAACAGGGGACCAGCGTTACGTGATGAATAGGTCGGAATTTATTTACGATATTATGGTGAGAAGGGGGATTGTCATTCCGGAATACAAGGAATTGACGGAAGAGGGCGGTCCTCCTCCTGAGTTCGGAACAGACACGGCTGCCGTGCCTATTGAAAGGCTTAGACCGGCTGAATGATCACGGGTAGGGATAACATCGCAAGGGGGTTTGACCTCTCAGAGCAGACAATCAAGGATCAGCGAGCAATGCATGTCTTTTGAGAAGTATAGAAAGATCCTTTATCGACAGATCATTACATTAAATAGATAGACCCTACTTGCGTAGGATGGTCTTGATACGCCTGCTTATGTATAATTTGTAGTAGTTGGGCAAGCTTAAAGTATTCCGGGGAGAAGCGTTTATCTTTTTACGTTACGAAGGATCTTCCATGACGCAAGAGGAAGCCTATCACGAAAGAGGGGGTTTATAAGAGGATGTCTACTAATACGGGAGAGGGGCGGGAGCTAAGAAGGCACGAGCGCAGTAATTATTTGAGTACTATACATTACTGTTTGAATTCCAAATCAAATGGTGACGTTTTGATTGGATCTGGTATTGATGTAAGCGAGTCCGGACTGAGTATGTTCAGCTCATATCCGCTGAAAAAGGGGGAGGGCATTATTATCAAGAGTAAACTCCCGATACTGTATCGTAGAGCTACGGTCAGATGGGTCAAGGAGCTTAGAGAGAACTGGTACCAGGTGGGTCTTGAGTTTATCGTCTGAGTTTGTGTTGGTTACCACGGGCTTCCTTTTTCCGTTGCCTGCGGCATACTGGCGAGACTAGGCGCAATACAACGCTATCAAATGAGGGTTTTATGGACCTTTGCTGTCAAGAGGAGTATAATATTTTTGTAGGCTATGTATTGACGGTATTGGCCATAGTTGCACCCGTCTTTACTGTATTGAAACCTGTCGAAGTGATCAATTATTCTTACAGCAATGAATGACAAGAGGAGATACAAGAGATTCACTCTGGACATAATGGAAGTCAATGGCAAGATGATCCGCGCCACTGATGTGAAGATTATCGATGTAAGCGTGGACGGCATTTCGCTTAAAGCGGATAGGAGGCTGAATATCGGTACCGAATACCCTCTGAAATTAACAGATA
>CAZNTS010000035.1:0-6498 GCA_964576045.1 uncultured Nitrospiraceae bacterium
GAGCTTCCACAATTCATGAGTCCCACAGACGCTATTAAACACAAAAAGATGGCTAATACTAATCTGAGACCTGCCTTCATTTTCATATTATACTCCTCACATTCTGGTATTAAGTAAATGATTTTCAAGTCCCCTGCCGGAGACCGCATGCCCTGATTTCCACATGAATATTTTATAAGTTATTTTTTTACCCCGCTCTCCTTACTTTAAAACAAAATAAACGGGATCACCGTTCATCCTTCGGAAGCCTACTCGCCTTATTACCCGAAGGACCACTTCTCCCGCTGACCCTAACCATTATAACAAATAGTGTGAATGAGATTTTCAGTCAAAAAGATAACAAAGGAAGAAGCTGTCTCCAAACTTCTTCTTTGTATTTTGCCTTCAATTCTTATAGTATACTTAAATATACGGGAGGTGAGGAGACGTGATAGGTGCACAGGATTTAATTGTAATCTTGGTAATTGTGCTTGTCCTTTTTGGTGCCAAAAGATTACCTGAGATCGGGAAAGGCATAGGAGAGGGGATCAAGGGCTTAAAGAAGGGTCTTGCAGAGCCAGATGAAATCGACGTAACACCGACAAAAGATACGCCGAATAAGGAAGAAGATCCAGAGAAAAAGGACCGCGAAACCCTATAGATCATCCTTCCGCGTCGCCTTCGATAGTCCTGACCATTTCGAGCACTGAGAGAAAAAGTGCGAAAACGAGTGGGCCCATCACCAAACCGAGAAGGCCGAAAAGTCTGATACCTCCAAGCACGGTAAAGAAGATCACAACAGTTGGCATCTTCGTGCGGCCGCCTATTATAAGAGGTTTGAGTATGTTATCCACCATGCTGATGACGCCTATTCCGATAAGGAGAAGTCCGATACCTTTAACATACGCTCCCTGCAACAAGAAAATTACGCTTGCAGGAAGCCAGATAATAGCTGTTCCGAGTATTGGCACAAAAGACATAAGGGCCATAGCGCTTCCCCAAAAAATAGGCGACGTGATGCCGAGAAGACCAAAAGCAAGGCCTCCTAGGACTCCCTGCACCACTGCCACAATCAACCCGCCGTATATTGTCGATACGATCATGTCCTTTATCTGGGATGCCAACCTGTCTCTCTCTTCAGCAGAAAAAGGGAGGTAATTTTTTATCTTCTGCAAGAAACCAGGCCCGTCTTTCAAAAAAAAGAATATGGCAAATGCCATGATCACAAAGTTTGCAGCCACGCTAAGGACATTGGAAAAACCAGAAGAAAGACTCTCGACGACCCGCTGACCGATCTTCTTAGTATTCTCTATTATAACGTCCTCTGAGGGTCCTGCCAGGCCGGTGTAAGGCTGGATCTTCCTGAACACATCTGCCACCCTTTCGTTCGACAACAATAAGTTGAGTGTTTTTAAATTGGAATCGGACTTGGAAACAAAGTTGCTTACCTCATTCATAAGTGAATACGAGATATATGAGAAGGGACCGATGATCACCACGAGAATCAGAAACAATGTAATGAGCGAAGCAAATATCTTCACCCTGACGAGTCTCAGCGAAAAAGCATACACTGGATAAAAAATCACACAAAGCACCACAGCCCAAGCGATTGGCGTAAGAAAAGGTACGAAGATCTCGTAAGAAAGATAGCCGAGAACTGCCAGTGTAAAAAGAAGGGTCAGTAAATAAAGTCTCCTCCTGATCATCAGCATGCCTCGACAAAAGACCTCAGGAGTTTCCGTGACAGTTCGTCATCTGAACGCTCGGGGTGCCACTGCACAGCCATCAGGAAGGGATAATCCGGAAAGCATAAAGCCTCTACGAGTCCATCGTCAGAGACGGCGCAGGCCTCGAGGTGCTCTCCTAATTTCTTAACACCCTGATGGTGTGACGAGTTCACCCACGCCTCTCCTGCCATTATGCTGCCCTTTCCGCGGATCCTGTGGTTTCCTTTTGTATGGTCCAGCGCACCTTTTAACTGAGATTGCACGTCCTGATAGAGGCTCCCTCCTAACGCAACGTTGACCAGTTGCATCCCGTAGCAGATCCCCAGTACTGGCTTCCTGCGTTCCATTATAGCCTTCAAAAGACGAATTTCAAAGTCTGTCCTTTGTCGTGGAGTAATTTGCGTGTTCGGAAGAGGCTCTTCAAAAAAATAGAAGGGGTCTATGTCGCGTCCCCCCGATATGAGAACCCCATCGACTCGTTCGGAAACCCAGATGGGATCGTTCTCGTCCGGAAGCAGCACTGCACATGCCCCGAACTTAACAATCGCAGGGGCGTACTGATGTTTCAGCCTCACGTATTCACCCTCCCGGTCAAGTGTGATGCCTATCAGCGGTCTTCCGTTTTTAACACTCAATTTCCGTTCCTCAATATGCGTCCAGGCGCAAGGCCGCTTGACGTTCCCTCCCACACCACGGTCTTGCCGTTCACGAATACGTAGCGTATCCCCTTCGGTGTCAGAAATGGCTCCTCGAAGGTTGCGGTGTCGATGATAAAGCCCTCATCGAAAATGACCATATCAGAATAAAACCCTTCACGTATCACCCCCCTGTCTTTCAGTCCAAAAGTTTTTGCGGCAAGCATTGTAATCTTGTGTACCGCTTCAGACATATTCATCAGCTTCATATCTCTGACATATCTGCCAATGAAACGCGGGAAAGTCCCGTAGCTTCTCGGGTGAGGCTTGCCAGTATGAGTGGGCCCGCCAGTTGAACGGGCTGAGCTGTCGGAACCGACCATTGCGTAAGGAAGGGAAAGAAACCTCCTGAGATTTGCATCGTTCATTGAATGGAAAATAGCGCCTATCCTCAGTTTTTCGATGATGAGGATGTCTATAAGAAAATCCACCGGCTCCTTTTCCATGGAGGCAGCTAAAGAAGAGAGATTCCAACCCTCCATCCACTTGTTTAGACCGGACTGTACCGAAGATATGTATATGGTGTCCCAATAATCACGTGAGCGATGTTTTGAAACAATCTGTTCACTGATCTGAGCCCTCATCTTAGAGTCTTTCAGCCTCTCTAACTCCTGCTCGGCACCTCCTGCATATGTCCAGGACGGTAACACTGCGTCCAGATCCGTCGAAGCAGCAGTGTAAGGATACCTATCGCAAGTAATACGTACCCTCTCGGACCGAGCTTTTTCGATTTTCGAAATCACATCATCCACCTTGTGCCAGTTATCCCTTCCTCCTGTCTTGACATGCGATATATGCACTGCAATCCCTGACTCCTTCCCTACTTTCACTATCTCGTCAACGGCCTCTATGACCTCGTCCCCTTCACTTCTCATATGAGATGCATAGATAAGTTGGTTTTGAGAACGGGCAAGTTCGAGGATCTCTTCAGTCATTGCATACACGCCGGGCGGGTATATCAGCCCTGTAGATATGCCGATTGCTCCTTCCAAAACCGAGTCCCCAAGGAGAGATTTCATCTTCTCCAAGTCAGTGCTGTCCGCTTTCCTGTCAGCATACCCGATCACAGATGCCCTTAAGTTACCGTGCCCCGCCAGAGTGGCAAAATTGATCACCAACTTCCTTTTTTCAAGGAGGCGTAAATACTCTGCCAGTGTAGACCAGCGTTCATCTATGCCAAGCTCCTGCAAGTCGCTTTCCCTATGTGCCAGCGCCTCACCATAAAGAGGCGCTGCAGACAACCCGCAATTTCCGTTGATTTCAGTAGTTACCCCCTGATAAACCTTTCCCTCTGCACGAGGGTCCGCAAGTAGCGTGAATTCGGAATGGGCATGGGTGTCAATGAAACCCGGCGACAGACAAAGCCCTTCCGCCTCAATGACACTCGATGCCTCACCGACGTAGACTGCCGGCCTTTTTATAACAGACGCTATCCGGTCTCCCTTCACTCCGACATCTCCGACAAAAGTCTCGCCGCCAGTACCGTCATAAACCTTTGCGTTTTTGATCAAAATATCAACCCTACCGCTCATTACTTTTTATCCTCTGGAGTATTAGTGCCCTCAGTGGGAGTGAAAAAGACTTCCGGTGAGCGGATGCTCTCTGCAAACACAGGAAGCAGAAAAGCCGCCATATATCCCACTCGTTTGCGGAAACCATGAACACTGCCATCAGCCCCCTTTCTGTATGACTTGAGAAGATGCGTCATGAGGGTGGGAAAACACTGTAGCGTCAGTCCCATGACCGAAAAAAACTCCCTTATCGGAATACCAACCTTTTCAAGAGGATACAGGATGGTTTCTAGAGAGCGGAGTAACTCCTCAATCGAAACTGTAGCTGTCAGTAGTTTTGCACCGAATATCATCGAAAAGACCCTTATTGTTCTGAGACTGGCCAGATGCGTTCCCTCGTCCGTTATCGTCAGGAATCCTTTACTGAAAATGATCCTTCCCGGATGAAAAAAAAGGTTGCCCGCAAAAGTGAAAAAAAGTAATATGAAGATAGGGACGAACCCGCCTTTCATCCTCTTTACAGACAGCCCGACAAGGGAAATGACCAGCACTGCCCCCCCAATTAGCATATGGACATGGACATCCCTAATGAAAAAGAGACCAATAACAAGCAGAACATAGAGAAGGATTTTCAGCCTGGCAGGCAAAAGCGCCTTACCGTCCCGCAAACGGGTCCGAGATCACTGCTGAAAATACCTGCCCGTGACCGCAGTTCTTTCATGCTGCATTTCTGAAGCATCGTTAAGGGAAGCCACTCTTTGAGGAGATGTTGACGATGAAAAATATGTCCTAATTCCCGTAGCAATGGAGTGTGCGATAACGGAGCGATATGATTCGTTTGCGAGGAACTCCTCCTCATCGGGATTACTAATAAAAGAGACCTCCGCTAAGATAGACGGCGGCATATTTGCGCCCATAAGGACAAAAAACATAGCACTCTTTACCCCGAGGTTGGCAGTCCTCTTATTTACCTTGGCTACATCCGAACAGAGGGCATGCTGTACATAGTTGGCTAGCGCGATCGATTCATCCCGCTTGTAGTCTCTATTGAGATCGGTGAGTATCTTGCCGAGATCATCATTTTTGTACTGGGCCATCTTCTCCCTCATCCTCTTCACCGATACGTAGTTCTCCCTCGCTGCGACTCTTATGGCCTCCTCCTCGTTCGTCCAGTTCTGGAGATACGTTTCGATCCCCCTCGCGGACCGATTCGGGCTTGCATTGACGTGTATCGAAACGAAGAGATCAGCATTGGACTGTAATGCGACAAGAGACCTGTCCGGCAACGGAATGAAAATGTCCCTGTCCCTCGTGAGGATAATTTCTAGGTTGGGCTCTTTTGACAATATCTCTTTCACCCTAAGTGCGATATCAAGGACCACATCCTTTTCCTGAAGGCCCTTCCTTCCGATTGCGCCCGGGTCGTGGCCGCCATGGCCGGGGTCTAGGACAAGGACCCGCCTGGCCAGCGAAATCCTTTCCCGCTTCATTGCAGAGACATCGATGACCAGCTTTGCAGGATCATCCAATATGAATGCGCTGAAGTCTTCCATTGTTTCTAGGTCAAGGACTATCCTTACGGTATCAGGATCATATTGCCCTGCCCTTACAGACTTCAAAATGCCGTCTCCTACTGGTAATTTGTTCTGGATTTCCTTTGCAATCCTTGCGTTCCTGAGATCAAAATAGAGCCTGTCGGGATTCGAGAGGCGCTTACTTGTGAATTCCAAAGGACGCGACAGATCCACGATTACTCTTGTGTATCCCTGAGACGTAGAATAGCTGATGTTGCTGACTTCGGTCTTGTCAGATCCTGGTGACGGGGCAACAAAGACGAACAGAATGAAAAAAAAGAACACACTCGCTCTGATAATACTACGCAGAACTGATAAGCACACTGCTTTATGTCTGCTCTGACCTTTGTTCAGTTCCTTGTTCATACAGCGCGTTCATATGGAATGAACAGCGGCTATCTCCGGGATTTCTTTTCTTAGATTCGCCTCTACCCAGTTTTTCATTGTCAGCGTGGACATGGAGCACGTACCGCAGGTGCCTTTAAGCCTCACGTAAACTACATTATCTTTTATGTCAACGAGCTCTATATCGCCGCCCTCTGTCATAAGGCCGGCTCTTATTTTCTCAAGAACTTCTTCAACTTTTTCCTTCAACATATTAACCCTTCTTTTTTAATCATAAAGAAAAATGTTTGAA
Source organism: uncultured Nitrospiraceae bacterium (assembly GCA_964576045.1). Taxonomy (GTDB): domain Bacteria; phylum Nitrospirota; class Thermodesulfovibrionia; order Thermodesulfovibrionales; family UBA9159; genus CAZNTS01. The sequence continues at coordinate 6,124 of CAZNTS010000035.1, forward strand.
TATTCAAGTGATAATTTCATACTCATTTGCAGGACGCGGGGTTAGCGTACATGGCAAAAACATTTCTTCTCTATTTTGGTTTTGTGAAAAGTATTATTCCGGGTCACCTATCTCATTTCCCGAAAGGACATACTGGGTAGCAGCACCTGGCGCATTGGAGACAGAGTCCCCCATGGCACATTTCTGTAAGTTCCTTTCTGCCGAGCATTTACCCCGAAAGTAGACCCTGACACCAGTCTCTAAAGGAGCAGGTCAAAGACGGTCGTCTTATGATAAAGGGCGCGGGCAGAGGCACTGAGTACGGGGACAAATTCTGGATCTCGTGCTGTGAGTCTTGAGTCCTCTTTGCTTTTAGTCATGGCCCTTTCACTTTGA
>CAZNTS010000036.1:0-16413 GCA_964576045.1 uncultured Nitrospiraceae bacterium
CCTTTGAAATCGGGGGTAAGGACTTCTATCCCCGACTCGGGAAGGCAGCTCCTGATTGCTCTGACTGTTCTTGCAAAATGTTGCGCCCCTCCATCGGAGAGGTCGTCCCTTGTAACAGAAGTGATCACCACATACTTCAGCCCCATCGCTAGTGCCGCAAGGGCAACTCTCCGGGGTTCTTCCGTGTCAAGCGGACCCGGCAACTCTTGGGATGCCTGGTCTACGGAACAAAACCCGCAGTTTCTTGTACAGCGTGAGCCGAGAATCATGAAGGTGGCAGTGGGTTTTGAAAAGCAGGTTCCGATATTAGGACATCGGGCCTCTTCGCAGACTGTGGAAAGACCGTGGCTCCTTAGCAATTGCTTTGTGGTGTGAAGTCCGGAGAAACTTTTCGTCCGTATCCAGTCAGGGAGTCGCATTGTCGTCAAAGCAGCAGAGGTAGTTGTGGATTTTGGGTGAGGGTATACCCTTGCAGAGTTTTGCGTCAATTGTCCTGAACGCCGCCGCCGGTCTCGGTAGTCTCTACCTGAGACTTTTCGTCTTCTTGCCTTGTGTCTAATTTGTTAAGCCGTCTTAGCCTTTTCTCTTCCTGCTTTTTCAGACGGGACAGCTCTTTTCTCCTTTTTTCGCTTTTGTATGCTCCGGGTCTTCCCACGGTTCTCCCTCCTCGATTTTAATAATGCATTATATCACGGAGGAACCAGTGAATGCTTAAACATCGCGACCTCACACCTGTGGCTGGATGGGGTATTGACTTTTTCGGGTTATATATGTCAAACTTTCAATAAGTTGCAGAAGTTTTTGTTTCGGATAGGGCCACAAAGACTTTTAGCTTTGTGGCCTTTTTTGTTGAGGGGGTCTTCTGGGGCTTAATTTATGCATAAGGAGGTACTGGAGATGTCAAATGGAACAGTGAAGTGGTTCAATGAATCCAAGGGTTTCGGCTTCATAACAAGCGAAGATGGCGGCGACGTATTTGTCCACTATTCATCCATTCAGGGTAACGGATTCAAATCTCTTGCCGAGGGTGATTCAGTCAGCTTTGATGTTGAAAAAGGTCCGAAGGGTCCCAAGGCTATCAATGTAGTGAAACTTTAATTGACTGATTAAGTCCCCCTGCATCGCAGGGGGACTTTTATTTCCGGAGGGGGAGATGCCAAGTAAACAGAATTACATGTCCAGAATGGAACTGAACAAACAGAACAGACTTGCGACCGGCCTGCTCTCGGAGCGTTTTCCCGAGGTGTCCGGCATGGTGATCAATATGACTTACTATCAGAAAGGCGTGAATCCGGTCCTTATGCTCCGAACCATCAATGTCCTTCCATCGGACTCAGCATACTTTAATATGGAATGTCTGATAAAGGGGTGTGTTGACGGAGGATTTGACCTGACGCCTGCGATAAAGAGCATGGTGAAGAATCGCAAGAGGGTGGGAAGAGGCAGGCTCGTGTGCGGCGGGAAGACTGACACCCGTACCTCTGACCATGCGAGTGTAGAATACGAGATCACTATTCAGTACAGCAGAAAGTCTCGTTAGCCGGATCCTTTTGCCTCAAGACTTCCAGCCTTTCTCACCGGGTTTTTAGATAGGTTTTTCTCTTTGATATCAGGCTATTCACCTCCTGCATGACCTCTGAGAGGGGTACCGCATTTTTTCTTGCGACCTTTTTGCAATCGTCGTACTCTGGAGAACTCTTAAGCGTCCCGTTAGCCATCTTAGATGTCTTTACCCTCACTTTCCCATAGGTCGTCTCAATCTCTGCCATTTCACGCTCCAACGTAATCCTAGACGCTTGGTAGAATCTGATTCCTATGGTGGGAGTTTCATGAAAGAGGAGGTCTATGATGTCAGGCCTTCTCTCTTCATGACACAGTACAGTTAGGACTGTTCCGGGCCTACTCTTTTTCATGATGACCTGGGTGAGAGTGACATCAAGGGCCCCAGCATCAAAGAGTCTTTCCATAACGTATTCGAACACCTGAGGATTCATGTCGTCAATGTTTGTTTCGACGACGGTAACGCGATTGGGGTTTTCACAAATTTGCAAGGACAAATCATCGCCGAGAAGAATCCTCAACGTATTGGGCATTTCACCGATCTCTTTCTGCCCCGCGCCATAACCTATTTTCTCCACCTTTATCGGAGGCATTTGCACAAAGCCATCCGTCACTTCTCTCAATATAGCTGCGCCTGTGGGGGTGGTTAATTCGAAAGGGATGGTCGATATATAAACCGGAATGCCTCTCAGCAACTCTGCTGTGGCGGGTGCAGGTACAGGTAACTTGCCGTGCTCTGTCATCACGGAACCGGTCCCTAGGTTTACCTGTGACGAGAAAACCCTTTCGATTCCGAGATGGTTAAGGCCTATTAGGGTACCAAAAATATCCACTATACAGTCTACTGCACCAAGCTCATGGAGATGTGTCGTATCGTATTGCTCTCCATGCACCTTTCCCTCGGCCTCAAAGAGCATCCTGAAAATTTTTAGGCCTTTTTGTTTTATGCATGGAGACAAAGAAGATTTACTTACGATGTCTTTAATGTCTTTCCATATTCTTATTACTGACCGCTGGCCGCCGACTGCCGAGCGCTGAATTATCACATCAACCTTAGTTGCGGTAATGGAGGCTCTTTTTACCTTATTTGCCTGGAGCTTATACCCTCCTATAGGAAGGGCTCGCAGTCCATGTTCAATCTCTTTCAGAGGAACACCTGCATCCACCAGGGCACCAAGACACATATCGCCGCTTATTCCGGACGAACAATCAAGATATGCAATTTTCAAGGCATCCTCCCGTCCTCGAAGTATAATACAAAATATAGGCCGCGTCGTGCACTCATGACCGTTAAGTAGTCGTGGGGGTAGGGGCTACGCCTTCAGGGGAACAAGAGCCACCGTTGCTCGGTACATAAGTGAGCGGATTATTGATGCCGAAACGGGGTTGAATCAGAAAGAACGGAGGTTTTGGCCACGCACTTTCTGATTCCGAACTTTCCCTTTTCTGTATGCGCTACAGTATTGCTCTCTACTCCATGCTCCCATAACTATGGAGGCCTGAGAGCAACATGTTGACGCCTAGATAAGTGAATATCACCATCACAAAACCGACCACTGCCACTGCCGCGGCCTTCTTGCCTCTCCAGCCCCTCAGCAGCCTCGAGTGGAGATAGAAGGCATAGGCGAACCACGTGATCAGTGACCATGTCTCCTTCGGGTCCCAACTCCAGTACACACCCCATGCCTGATCAGCCCATATCGCACCGAAAATAAGTCCCCCGAGAGTGAAAATAGGAAAGCCTATCGCTATGCTCTTGTAAGTGATATCATCAAGGGTCTCAGGGGAAAGGGAAAAGGAGCCTATTACCTTCTTGAGGAGATGACCGTATCTCCAAAAAATATAGATAAAGACAATAGCAGCAACCCAGCTCAGCAATGAGACAGGCGTAGATTTGCTGAGGAAGGATGCCTTGAAGAGGTAACTTTTTATTAGCACATCTGGGTTCTTGATCATCACTCTGAAAGATAGATAGTCCAGTCCCATGGCCACAAGCAGAATAATGAAAATGGCCGTGGTGACCGTCCAGAAAATGTAAGCAGACTCACTTCTCCGCTCTGTTTTCACGATGAGGTACATCAGGCCTGTACTGAAAGCAAGAGCGAAGGTGGAGTATGCGACAAAGCTCATCATCACATGGGCCAGCAACCAATTGCTTTGAAGCGCGGGGACAAGTGGCTGAATACCCTTTTGCATGCCTGTGAGGTCGATAAATGCCAAGGCGAGGCCGGCGATGGGTGTCACAAAGGCCCCGAACGACCTGTTCTTGTACTTGAATTCGATGATAAGATATCCCAGAATGAGACACCAGACAAAGAAAATAAGAGACTCGTAGAGGTTTGTGAAGGGAGCGGCCCTGAGCCATCCCATCTGGCCTATATTTTTGAATTCAATCCACCGTGCCCCTATCGCAAAGGTCTGCGAGATAAACCCTATCACCGTCACGGTCGTTGCAGTGATTCCAATCTGGGATTTCCTGAAAGCAAGATAAATGATATACACGATCATGGCAACGATATATGCCATGGTAGAAATTCCGAATAATGTCGAACTGTCCATGGGTTATTTTCCCCCTTCCTTGAGTTTGCTTAAGAGGTCTGTCATTTTGTCGATCTTCCTTTCGAAAGCCTGTCTGTTCTTATTCGCAGAAGCGCCGACGATAACATGTGTACTGTTCTTTTCCTCGACGAGCTTGATCCATACCTTTCGGTGGCTCGTGAAGAAGGCGATGAACAGGCCGACGGCCATAGTGATGCAGCCCAGATACACAACCCACACCCCGGGGTCTTTTCTCACCTGCAGACCCGTATACTGCATTCCCCAGACGCCGACGAACTCCACTATGCTCCCATCCGGCATTTTCCACGTATCAGGGTACCTCTTAAGTATCCATCCACCGGATTTTTTGTTGTTGCCTTCATAGAAATTGATGAACACTGCTGGATTGTTCATTTGTTCCGCATACGTGAACGGCATTCTGGTCTGTGCGTTGATACCGAGCGCAGGAGAAAAATCTTCAATTTTACCGGTGAGGCCTGTACCAGGGATGACAAACGTATCGCCGAATCTCAGGTTCTGAACTGCTGTCTGACCGTCTTTTGAAGTGACCTTCAATCTGAAGACGGCGTTTCTCGATGCACCGGGAGACATGCCATAGCTGGACTGATAGAAGGTGACCCCCTCATAAGTAAGAGGGTTATTTACCTCGATTACCTTCTTCAACACCTCTTTACCGTCCTTTATAACAGTGAGCCAGCTCTTGTAAGCCCTCGGCATATCACTTGTGCCATAAAAATCCAGATCGAATTCATCGCATCTTATCTGAAATCCAAGAGGCAATATGCCTAAAGTCCGGAGCGTTGACTTCAATGTGCCTTCGTCTGTTCCAAGCTGCTGCGAGGCAATTGCCAGATTACCGGAGGCACCCTCGACAGCACTGAGGGTCCTTTCAAACTCAGCCGAAGACGCCACGCGGCGTCCACGCTCAAAGGCCACGGCATAGGGCTCGCCCTCGGGAAGGTTCAGATAGCCCTTGAAGCCGAAAAAAATCCCTGCTACCGCACCCACAAGAATTATCAGGATGCTAAAGTGCGTGATGTACACTCCGAGGCGCGTGTAGTTCCCTTTCTGTGAGTAAAGCTGATATCCGCGGGCCTCTTTAACCTCGCTCAACTGAAAGCCAATGGCTTTTCTCACTGTATCCGCGACCTCGCCCTTTATCTTATCCGGAGTACCTTTCAATACAAGCTCCTTCTTTATCCCGAAACCCTTAAAGTGGTCTTCAGGAAGAGGTTTAATGGACTCCCTTACCAGCTTCAATATTCGCGGCAGGCGATCTATGGAGCATATAATAAGGTTCGCTGCAAAGAAGAGCAGAATGCCAGTAAACCACCAGGAATGATACATATCCATAAATCCGAGGCTGTCGAATATTCTAAAAAAAGAGGGAGCTGAGGATTGCCCAAACAATTTTGCAAGGAGTTTTATATTTTTCTCCGGATCTACGTTCTGCTCTATTACGGTTCCGATGATGGACGTAAGGGCCAGAGCGGCAAAAATCACGATGGCGAGTTTTATGGAAGCGAGAAAGTCCCATATCCTATCTATGAACGTCCTGCTCTTTTCGTTTTCCATGCGCTCTCCTTGTTTGTTGATTTGCTATTCTAATACTTTTTAAATAAAAAAGTAAGAGCGTACCACTGTCTGCCCCACAAGTTACCTAAGGATTTGTGGTTTATCTCTTTTTGCGTTCACTATGCAGAAGAAACCGAAAGGCTCAACGAACGGATTGCTCAGTTGATGCGGGGTATCCGGAGCAATGTATAAAGTGTCGAGAAACCCTAGGACATTCATTTTCCTGTGAGTACGAACCTTCCCCTTGCCTCTCACACATATCACGACATGCTCGTGCCTGTGCTTCTCGAAACTGCTGTAGCCGCCCGGGGATATCTCAAAATATCTGAAATGGAATTTGGCGGATTCCCCCTTATTACCGACGATGACCTGTCTCACTATGTCTGCCCATTCCCCTCCTCTCGGTTTATATTTCTCTGTTCTTATGCCTCTCCACGTAAAATCTCCTTTATGCCTGTAGAGTCGGCTCCTGTTAGGCAGTTCGCTTTTGGGCACCCTAGACCTCCTTGCATTCAAGTTGCACTTCCTTAGGTGTTAGCTTGGCCACATGAACTTTCTGCCTCCTGCTTGACCTCTGAATCCATGTCGAATACGATTAGACTCTTGAGAGAATCCCTCGCTTCAGCAGTAAGAGCAAAGGCTTCCGCAGTTTTCTCTATCGGGAATCTGTGGGTAACAAGCTTCTGCGCCCTCACTGTCCCGGCAACTATTAGTCTCAATGCCTCCCTGGTATCAAAGGGCCCGCATGAATAACTCGAAACGATGTTGATATCTTTAAAGTAAAGGCAATTCGGATCAATTTCGAGCCTCTCCCCAGGCTTAGCGGGCGTAAAAAAGAGCACTCTACCACCCCGAGAGACCGCCTTCAGGCCCTCCGCCATGGCTTGTGCACTGTTAGGTCCGACAACCACAATGTCAGCCATCAACCCACCGGTGACGTCCTTCACCGTTTCTGCCAAGTCCTCCCTAGAAACATCTATGACATGATCCGCGCCGAGTTCCATCGCTTTCTTCAGCCTGTACGGGACCATATCGGCACCGATGACCTTTTCAGCACCGGAGGCCTTTGCCAGGAGCACGTGGATCTGCCCCATGACCCCTAGTCCGATTATGAGCACGGTATCCCCTCTTCTCAGTGCCGCCCTTTTCAGAGACTTCACCACACACGCGGTCGGTTCCACCAGGGTGCCATCTTCGTCACTAATGTAATCGTTGAGAAGGAGGGTATCATTTCTCAGGTTTATTTCAGGTATAAGGATGTACTCAGATATTCCGCCCGGTATTATTCTTGTCTCACGCCAAGTCGCACACTGGACGTAATCGCCCTTCCTGCAGTATATGCATACCATGCATGGTACATGATGATGCACAAAAACCCTGTCACCCACGTTGAGGCGTGCAGTGTCCACCGAGTGGCGGATAGACTTAGTAAGTTTTTGTCCCAGTTCGACGATTTCTCCCACAGGTTCATGCCCTGGAACCAGAGGCGCCTTTTTCTCTATGTACCAAGGCATAACGTCACCAGAGCAAATGCCGCATGCCCTTGTCTTTATCAGGGCATCTCCAACACCCACATCGGGCACCGGCACCTCTTCCACACGTATATCATCGAAGCGGTAAAGTTTTGCCACTCTCATGTCTTTGTTCACGGTACGATAGCGTACTTTATCCCCTTTCCTTCTGACAGCTTCTCGAAGGGGATGGCCAGGTCTTTCAACGGGAAACGGCCGCTTATTAGCCGCTTGACGTTTACAGCCCCCTGCAGTAGACCATATGCTGTCCTTACGTCACGCGGTGTGAAATGGAAGACACCCTTTAGCGCAATCTCGTCGTAATGAAGCCTGTGTGCATCATAGGAGACCCTGGTTCCGCTTTTGCAGCCTCCGAACAGAACAATGGTCCCACCCCTCCTTACGTAGCAGACCGAATCCTCCCATACCTTGGCCTGACCCGTGCATTCAAAGACATAATCAACTCCCCATCCGCGGGCAAACTCCTGCAGAGCGCTTACAAGATCTCCCGGCGCCACTGCCAAATCGGCTTTAAGATCCCTCGCAAGCTCCAGCCGTTCTTCCTCCAGACCGGTGACCATCACCTCTGCTCCCTTAAGCTTCGCAAGCATGAGATGCAGCAATCCGATGGGGCCGGCACCCATCACGAGTATCCTGTCTCCCCTGGTGATCCCAATGTCTTCTATACTATGAACCACGCATGAAAGGGGTTCAAGGAATGCCGCTTCCTCGAATGAGAGACAGGCTGGCTTGTGGAAGAGGTTCTGTTGTACTATATGCTCCGGCAGTAAGATGCACTCGGCAAAGGCGCCCATGACCTTTGTCCTCATGATGTTCTCACAAAGGTTGAAGAGCCTTTTCCTACAATAATAGCATGCGAGGCAAGGGGCACTGTGGACCGACATTATCTCATCTCCAACCCCGAACCTCTTGACGCCTTTCCCTGTCTCTTCTACCACTCCTGAGAATTCATGTCCGAACGCACCAGGCATGGGTATCATGGGATGTCCTCGCAGGAACGCCTTCAGGTCTGTGCCGCAGGTGAGGGCGGTCTTGATCCTCACGAGTACCTCACCCGTGGCCGGTCTGGGGCAATCTATTTCACTTATCACCAATTTGCGGGGTGCGACGAGAATCGCTGCTCGCAAACTAGAACTCCACCTTTCCGCCCCATATCTGACCGATGACTGCTGCGGCAACGAAGAAAGGGATATACCTGAAATCAAGATGGGATAGCACCCGACCGAGAAAAATGAACGGTATGGGCACATGGATACATAAAAACCACTTGAAAGATAACCGTATTGTCTTTTGCCGAAGGTATCCAAAAGGGAGGTTGATTAACAGAGTTAACACGAAAAGCAAGCTCACGCGAACGATTATAGAGCTGAAATCCATTTAAAAAATTAACTTATGTTAACCGGATAAGTCAAACGCATTAAAGTTGAATTTGTCTTTCTTTTTTATATATCATTAAAAGAAGGGTGATTACGTATCAGGAATTGAGGAGGTATACCAATGAATAACATAAAGACAATGTTTTTGCTTGTCCTCTTGACGCTTATTCTGGTCTGGGCAGGCGGGACCCTTGGCGGGAGGCAGGGTATGACAATAGCCCTCATTTTCGCCACCGGGATGAATTTTTTTGCGTACTGGTTCAGCGATAAAATTGTGCTCAGGATGTACGGGGCGAGGGAGGTGAGCGAGGCCGAAGCACCAGCCCTCCACGGCGTCGTCAGGAGGCTCAGTCAGAAGGCGCAGATTCCTATGCCGAAAGTCTATCTTATAGAGGAAGACCAGCCTAACGCATTCGCCACAGGAAGGAATCCTGAACATGCTGCGGTCGCGGTGACAACTGGTATCATGAGGATCCTCACTGATGACGAGCTGGCCGGAGTAATCGGGCACGAGCTTTCTCATATAACGCACAGGGACATTCTTATTAGCACTATTGCCGCTACCCTTGCGGGTGCAATAAGTTATCTGGCCCAAATGGCCCAGTGGGCTGCAATTTTCGGCCATAGAGGCGATGATGATGAAGGCGGAGGCCCTGCTGCTGCCCTGGTGATGATGATTGTCGGGCCCATTGCCGCCCTCATAGTCCAGATGGCAATCTCGCGCTCCCGGGAATACCTCGCGGACGAGGGAGGCGCCAGGCTGGCTGGGAATCCCCGGCTTCTCGCTAATGCGCTGCGAAAACTGAATTTCGCGTCACAGAAAATCCCCATGGATGCGAACCCCGCCACGTCCCATATGTTCATCGTGAATCCCCTTTCGGGAGGAGGGTTGCTCAAGCTCTTCAGCACCCATCCGCCCATTGAAGAAAGAATAGCGCGTCTCGAAAATATGAGCCTTTAACGCTTGACTCTTGGCCGTGTGATTGGTCAAAATAACGGCGTCCTATGAATGCCCTTGTGACAGGTGCAACTGGCTTTATCGGAAGCCACCTTGTTGAAGAACTTATCAAAAAGGGGTATGATGTAACCTGTCTCGTGAGAAAGACCTCCAACCTAAGGTGGATTGAGGGCCAGAAGGTGACTTTTTTTCAAGGAGACTGCGAAGAAAAAGATTCACTTGTCCATCTTCCAGGGGACTTCGATTATGTTTTTCACCTTGCAGGGCTCACAAAGGCGCATAGAGAAGAGGAATTCTTTTGCACGAATGTGAAAGGGACGGAGAATCTTCTCAGAGCGGTGTCGTCAAAGGTGAAGGGGCTAAAGCGGCTTATTCACATGAGCAGTCTCGCCGCAGCGGGTCCCAGCAGAGACGGCAAACCCCTGGATGAGACATCCGAGCCAATGCCTGTTTCCAGTTATGGAAAAAGCAAACTGGCGAGCGAGGGTGCTATAATGAGGTACAGCGAACATATCCCTGTGACTGTTGTGAGACCTCCGGCCGTGTATGGTCCAAGGGACAGGGACTTTTTTGTACTGTTCAGGATGCTAAAAAAAGGCTTTTATCCTTACTTGGGAAAATGTTATTATTCACTCTTGTACGTGGACGATCTCATAAGAGCGCTAGTTATGGCAGCGGAGGAGAAGGAGTCGGAAGGGGCCGTGTACTTTTTGTCCGACGGAAGGGTGTATTCTAATGAGGAAATTGCTAACGAGATATCAGCGGTGCTCGGTACACGAATAGTGAAGATGAAGATTCCCAGACCTCTTATGGCAGTTCTAATCGGGATCGCTGAGAAACTGGGGAAGGGCTTATCTATAATCAACAGAGATAAACTCAGGGAACTCAATTATGCCCACTGGACGTGTGATTCGTCGAAGGCGGAAAGGGATTTTGGGTTCATCCCGAAAGTTACCATAAAGGAAGGAATCAAATGGACAGCAGACTGGTACAGGATTCATCAATGGCTGTAAAGAAATCCACTGACATTTTTGAAAAGTGTACTAAGTTCACCCGGGCAAAAGAGCTGATGTCTGCCGGTCTCTATCCGTACTTCAGGGTCATTGAAAGCGCACAGGACCCCGAGGTGATAATCAACGGACGCCGCATGATCATGGTAGGCTCCAATAACTATCTCGGTCTCACTAACCATCCCACGGTTAAGGAAGCCGCCCTTAACGCCATCAAGAGATACGGTACCGGATGCGCAGGATCAAGGTTTCTGAACGGTACGCTTAACATGCACGTTGAGCTGGAGAAGAAGCTTGCTAGATTTATCAGGAAAGAGGCCGCTCTTGTCTTCTCCACCGGTTTTCAGGTAAACCTTGGAGTGATCTCAGCCATTGTTGGAAAAGATGATATTGTGATTATCGACAAAATGGACCATGCGAGCATTATTGATGGATGTAGGCTTTCTTACGGTGAAGTCAGGAAGTTCAGGCATAACGACATGTCGGACCTCGAAAGGGTGCTCCAGCAGAATGACGGCAGAGGGAAACTGATCGTGGTAGACGGCGTGTTCAGCATGGAGGGTGATATCGTTGATCTGCCGAAGGTCATAAAGCTGGCGCGGGCCTATGGTGCAAGGGTGATGGTCGATGACGCCCACGGCATAGGAGTTCTGGGTAAGACGGGGAGAGGAACTGCCGAGCACTTTGGCTTAGAGCAGGAAGTGGATCTGATCATGGGCACATATAGCAAGTCCCTGGCGTCCATAGGTGGGTTCATCGCGGGCGCCGAGGATATTATCCACTATATAAAACACTCCGCTCGTTCCCTAATTTTCAGTGCTAGCCCTCCTCCGGCTTCCGTGGCTGCGGTAAGCGCAGCAGTGGATATCATCGAAAACGAGCCCGAAAGGATAGAAAGGCTCTGGAAGAATACAAAGAAGATGCTCAAGGGCTTCAAGGACCTCGGTTTCTCAGTCGGTCCGAGCGAAACACCCATTATTCCCATACTGGTGGGTGACAGCGAGACGGCCTTCAGGATGGCCATGATTCTCCAGGACGAGGGAGTATTTGCCAATGTTGCGGTGAGTCCGGCGGTTCCCGACGGTAAGGCCCTCATAAGAACAAGTTATATGGCAACGCATACTGAGGAACAGCTGGATAGGGTCCTTACGGCCTTCACAAAGGCCGGAAGAGCGCTTGGGCTGATACACTGAATTCCGTGGAAGTTCTAGAGGCCACTTCACGGAAACGCTTTGATGAGTTTATAGACTTTCCTTATTCTCTCTATTCCGGAGATCCCCTTTACGCCCCGCCTCTCAAGGGAGAAATGAAGCAGCAGTTTTCTAAAAAGAACCCTTTCTTTGCCCATGCAGAGGCGAAGTATTTTATCGTCAGGGAAGGAAAGAAGACCATCGGAAGGGTTGCTGCAGTAATTAACCGACGGCATATAGATTTTCACAAAGAGGCTGCAGGTTTTTTTTCCTTTTTCGAATCCATCAACAACTCTAGTGTCTCCGAAAGACTGCTCGATGCGGCAAGGGACGCCTTGAGGGAAAAGGGACTGACTGTCATGAGAGGTCCCATGAATTTTTCGACTAATGAGGAATGCGGGTTTCTCATTGAAGGGTTTGACCAGTCGCCGATGCTGATGACCCCCTATAACCCCCCTTATTACATTGACCTTATGGAACATTACGGAATGAGGAAGGCGAAGGACCTCTACGCATTCATATATGATGTGAAAGAGGCTCTTCCGGAGAAGGTTTTACGGGTCGCGATGATCGCCGAAAAGCGTGGAATTTCGGTAAGGCCAGTGGACAAGAATAAGTTCGATGCGGAAATGCAGGTATTTAAGAAAGTCTATAACTCCGCATGGGAGAAGAACTGGGGCTTTATTCCACTGACGGATGCAGAACTGATGTATCTCGGTGAGAGGCTGAAGAAGATCGTGGTACCCGAGCTTACCCTGATTGCGGAGGACAACGGAGAGCCGGTAGGTTTTATGGGCCTCCTGCCCGACTTTAATTTCGTTCTCAAGTACATGCATGGCAATCTTAACCCTCTGACCATTGTGAAGGCGCTTTATTATTCGAGAAAGGTCAGCAATCTACGGCTTCTACTCCTTGGAATCAAAAGGGAATACCGTAACAGGGGAGTGGATGCTTTGCTCTACAGAGAGGGATTTAAGGGTATCAAGAATGGAAATTACAAAAAGGTGGAGTTCTCATGGATACTGGAAGACAACATCCAGGTGCAACGGATTGTCGAAATGGTGGGGGGAGCGTTGTATAAGAGGTACAGGATTTACGAAAAGGATATATAAAGGTATTATTATGGATTTCTCTTGCTCTCAATGGCCGCATGAACAGCTCCCTGGCTGAATCCAGGGAGTATTGTTCCCTCCACATCAATAACAGGTACGGCTCGTCTGCCGCTTTTTTGCACCATTTCATCCCATTTGTCTTTACCTACGTTGTATTCAATCAGGTTCACGCCTGATGACGCGAGATAAGCTCTCGCGCTCTTGCAGGCAGGTCACCAGTCTGTAAAGTAGAGGATGACCGTAATATCTCCTAAACGCTTCTTCTGCGCGACGTCCTTCACGGCATTTTCAGTGTAATCCTTGCTCTCCGGCCTTTGTATCCGGTCGATTCGTAGCTTTTTTAACTTGGGATTAGCGCCTGGAGGAGGAGAATCTGAATAGAGGGTAGCGCCCTTTTCATCCGTCCATTGATAAACCTTGGATGCGAATGAGAGCAAGACAAAGAACTGAGAAGCTGTCATAAGGGAAACAAGCAAAACAAAGAATCGGCGGTTGCACGCCCCCAGTATCACGCCTGAACTGCACAGCCATTTTCCGCGACAGTCCAGTTCTATTGCACAGCAGATAATATCATGCGCGACTAGGTACAGGAAGTGCAATGAAAAACCTTGCCGTATATTTTGCAGTGACTTCATTTATGGGGGAGAGATTGGCTTTAATACGATAAAGGGGAATATGCTCTCAGCGGATGAAAAGATATGACAGAGGGACTCCTGATGTTCAGAAGAGCTAGTACTGTGATGGTCCTAATGATCGTATTTGGAATGGGCTCGGCTGTCTTGGCTGAAACCTTTGTGAACGGTGAGGAGGCTAGATTATACATCCGCCATATTGTTTCGCATAACGAGAGAACTAGCCAAATTGTAATCAAGACAGAGAATTCGACGGGCCGCTGGAGATTAAGCAGACAAACAGCGTTGTTTTATGGCAAAGAACGATTGACGCTTCCGGAGATTTTTGGGAAAAACAAGGCGATTAGAGATTTATGTTTCAAAGACAGGTAGGTTCAGCGGATCTCTGTCCTAGAATGGAAATAATGTTAAGTTCTCCTTTGGAGCAGGCTTCGACTCTAAACGATAAAAATCTGGACAAACTAAAACACACAGATAAGGAATCGCTTCTACACTTTCTTTAGAATGACAACTGCGTTCACTCCTCCGAACCCGAAGGAATTCGAGAGTGCAATACTGACGTCTGCTTCCCTCTTCTCGGTGACAACATTGATATCGCACATCGGGTCTCTATCAGAGAGGTTTATCGTGGGAGGAATGATACCTTCTTTCATTGTCATCAACGTACTGGCGATCTCGAAGGCCCCCGACGCGGCGAGCATGTGGCCTGTAATGGACTTCAGAGCACTCGCCGAAATATTCGAGGCCCTTTTTCCAAAGACGCTCCAGATTGCCTCAGCCTCAACAGCATCTCCTATCCGCGTGCCCGTTCCGTGGGTATTTATATAATCCACCTGCTCAGGGCTGATCCCTGCTTCTTTTATTGCCATGATCATAGCCCTCGCTTCACCGCCCGGAGCAGGCTTCGTCATGTGGAACGAGTCGGAGGTGTTTCCATAGCCAGCTATCTCGCCATAGATCTTAGCATTCCGCTTAATAGCATGCTCATAGTCTTCCAGGATCAGGACTGAAGCCCCCTCCGAAAGCACGAACCCGTCTCTGTGCCTGTCGAATGGCCTCGGAACATCAAAAATGTTGTCGGAGAGTGCGGTGCCTTTCGAAAGTGAGCCGGCAATGCCGTATCCTTCAACACACAATCTGCATACAGGTGCCTCGGAACCCCCCGCGAAGAGTAAAGGTGAAAGGCCGTATCGTATTAATCTAAATGCCTCTCCTATAGCGTTCGTGCCGGAGGCACACGCATTTGAAATTCCGAGACACTCCCCTTTGATCCCTAGCTTCTGTGCGATGCAGGATGCTGCCATGCTCACGGTGCTTGACGGCATAAGATAAGGGGACACTCGCAGCGAGGCTCTACTCGGTTGAGAGGTGTGAGTTGTGTACTCGGACTGCCAGCCCCATCTTTCTCTGAGCAGCGCCTTTTCTATCGTACTGATGCCCCCCCGACTGGAGCCGATGACGACACCACAATCAGCTAGGAGGGCGTGTTGACGAGTGACAAGTGGCGAGTAACGAGTTTTTTCCTTCAGGCTTGTAACTTGTGACTTCCCCCAGCCTATAAGTCCTGCGTCCTCTGCTGCCATTACCGCAGCAGCAACAGCATATTGGACGAAGAGATCGAGCCGGTTCAATTCCTTACGGGAAAGAAATGTCTCTCCCACGAACCCGGCGATCTCCCCTGCGGCCTTCCATGGAATAGAAGTGACGCTAAATCGCGTGATACCTTTCACGCCCGGCGTACCGCTGAGCATCGAGACCCATGATTTCTCGAAGGTATTGCCCAGTGGGGTCACAGCCCCCACGCCTGTCACGACCACTCTCCTCACTTACGGTTATGATAGCATAGGCGGTGGAATGAGACTGTAAGCATAGCTCGGCGTTCTCTTTCAGGGGGCATCCGCTCCCCTTTCGCGCGGATTTATGCTATATTTTTTATACAAGCGGGTTTTATAAATTGTTTGGAGAGACCTTTAGGAAACGCCGGGAAGAAGCGGGCCTTGACCTGCGTGGGGTGGCCCACACCCTGAGGATTCAGTATGAGTATTTGAAGGCCCTCGAAAACGGTAGTCTCGAAAAGCTGCCCCCCGATGTGTATGTAAAAGCTTATATAAGGGAATACGCGAAGTTTCTGAATATCGACGCAGGGCCAATCATCGATGAGTATGCAGCGCTGACCAAGAAAGATGAGGAGGTTGTCCGCCCGGCACCCCCCCCACGAAAGGGACCGTCATTATTCCTAATTTCATCTTCAGTTGCGCTGGTTGTCGCATTTATTGCAGGTTTTATTGTTTTCATGCACACGCGCGGACGAAGTCCCGATACTTTTACATATGAGAGCAATCCTGTTGCTCCAGCCTCGCCCGTGCCCCAGACCGCTTCCGGAAAGACTGAGCCTGAGCAGCGGATTTCGAAGCCTGTACCGCCCGCTCGGGAGCCTTCTCAGCATATGCTTGATGTGACAGCTATTGAGAAGACATGGCTGCGCGTCGAAACGGGCGAGGGGAGATCGGAGGAAGTGCTCATGAATCCCGGTGAAACGCGGAAATGGGCTTCGCAGAACGGCTTTAGTCTGAGAGTTGGCAACGCTGGCGGAGTGAGATTGCTCCTGGATAGCAGGGACATAGGCGTTCTCGGAGAGAAGGGACAGGTTGTAAATCTCAGACTTCCGGAGGAGAGCGGACGATAGAAGCCATGAGAGCTAGACGGCCAGTAAACAGAAGACGGGGTATATTCGTAAAATGAGATCAGCCTTGACTATCGCAGGTTCCGATCCTTCAGGTGGGGCGGGGCTTCAAGCAGACCTCAAGGTATTTAAGGTCTTCGAAATCCACGGACTGTCAGTCCCGACTGCCCTTACCGCACAGAACACCTCTGGAGTAGAAGAGATATTTCCCATAGAAAGGGGGGTT
>CAZNTS010000037.1:0-11466 GCA_964576045.1 uncultured Nitrospiraceae bacterium
GAAGGCCGTGCAGCAACTGGGGCTCTATTGGCTTGTTCTGAACGAGGCGCCGTGATGACAGTAATAATTTCAGATATGGAGTTGCACGTTGACTACAAACTTAAAGCCTGAGATCATAAACTAGGGAAAATGAGCAAGCCACTTCGCGTATTAATAGTCGAGGATTCCGAAAACGACGCCCTTCTGCTTATTCGCGAACTGCGACGTGGCGGGTATGAGCCCGTCTTGGAACGCGTCGAGACTCAGGAATCAATGAAGTCAGCAATCAGGGAAAGGCAGTGGGACGTCATCATATCGGATTACATACTGCCGAAATTCAGCGGACTTTCAGCGCTCGCAGTTCTTAAAGAGAGCGGGCTCGACCTGCCCTTCATAATCGTCTCAGGCAATATCGGTGAGGATATCGCCATAGAAACCATGAAAGCCGGGGCCCATGACTATATCATAAAGGGCAACCTGAAGCGCCTCGTTCCGGCGGTCGAACGCGAATTACGCGAGGCAGAAGTGCGTCATGAGCGCAGGTGGGCTGACGAAAAAATGAGACAGGCGGATGCCCTGTTGAGACTTTTCTCTCAAACAATCGGTCGTAAGGAATACCTAGACGGAGTCGTCAGACTGATCCAGGAATGGAGCCACTGCCATTCCCTCGGCATACGGATATTGGACGAAAACGCAAGGATTCCCTACGAGTCATTTATCGGGGTTAACCATAAGTTCTGGAAAGCTGAGAACTGGCTTTCAACTGAAAACAACGAGTGTATCTGCGTCAGAGTGATAAAAGGAAAGACCGACCCTCATGAATCATCCGTTTTGACGCCATATGGTTCATTTTACTCGAACAATACCTTCACGTTCGTTGAAGGGCTGTCCGAACAGCGGAAGACCAGATACCGGGACAGCTGTATATACAACGGGTTTCTCTCTGTCTCAGTTATCCCGGTCCGTTATCGGGACAAAGTGCTCGGCGCGATCCATATTGCGGATGAGAGACCTAGTATGGTCCCCATCGGAATGGTCGAGTTCATCGAATCGATTTCGCCTATTATCGGTGAAGCCCTCTTCAGGTTCTCCATCGAGGACCAGCTCCGGCAAAACATTGAGGCCCTTCAGAAGAGTGAGAAGAGTCTCACTGAGGCCCAGAGGATCGCGACCATGGGAAACTGGGAATGGGACCTTCCGACAAATGAGCTGCACTGGTCCGATGAGGTCTTTAGGATATTCGGCTTAGACCCTCATCAGTTCCGCAGGACATACGTGGCATTCCTGAATCATGTACATCCAGATGATAGGGAGTCAGTGAGAGAAGCGATTAATGCCGCCCTCTACGAACAAAAACCTTACAGCGTAGAGCATCGTATAGTTCTTGAAGACGGAACATTGAAGGTCGTCCATGAAAGGGGGGAAGTAACATTTGCAGATGGGGAACCCATCCGCATGGTAGGGACTGTTCAGGACATCACAGAGCGTAAGATACAGGAAGAAAAGCTAAGGAATTCGAGAGAGCAACTACGTAACCTCTCTGCACACCTCCACACAGTCAGGGAGCAGGAGAGGACAAGCATTGCCCGTGAGATACATGACGAGCTGGGCCAATCATTGACCGCTCTGAAGATGGACATATCGTGGCTGAGCAATAAGTACAGGGATAATGAACTTCTCCTCGACAAGACAAGGACTATGATTAAGCTGATCGATTCCACAATCCGAACGGTGAAAAGAATCTCCTCTGAACTGAGACCCGTAGTACTGGACGACCTCGGTTTAGTAGCAGCTATTGAATGGCAGGCGGAAGAATTCCAGAAGAGGACCGGGATTGAGTGTGAACTGCATTTCCACCCTGAAGATGTCAGCCTTGACCGGGCAGTCTCGACCACAATCTTCCGCATTTTTCAAGAGGCGTTGACAAATGTAATCCGCCACGCAGAGGCGACAAAGGTGTGGGTTTCCCTCAAGAAAGAGGATGGCAAGATGGTGCTTAGTGTCCAGGACAACGGCAAAGGAATCACCGAAAAACAGAAAAACGACCCGCGCTCCTTCGGACTTATCGGGATACGCGAACGGGTCATTTCTCTCGGAGGCATGGCCGAGATAAAGGGAGTCCGCAACAGAGGCACGGCCCTGACCATCGCGATCCCCCTTGAATATGGGGAAGGCACAGGTGATGCTAACGGTAAATAGCTGTAGGATAGAAACCGACAAAAGAATGAGATTCACGCTGATATCGAATTCTTTATTTTCAATTATTATAATATCAATGTCATGATAAACATTTTGATTGCGGACGATCACACTATAGTTAGAAAAGGGCTGAAGCAGATACTGGCGGAAACAGCCGATATGGCGGTTGCGGATGAAGCGAGCAACGGCGATGAGGTCATCGACAAAGTCAGGAAGAACAGTTTCGACATGCTCTTGCTCGATATCTCGATGCCGGGCAAGAGCGGCCTCGATATCCTGAAAGAACTGAAGGCTGAAAAGCCGAAGCTCCCAGTCCTTGTCCTCAGCATGTATCCCGAAGAGCAATATGCGATTCGGGTCCTGAGGGCAGGCGCGGCAGGTTATCTCACAAAAGAGAGCGCTCCTGACGAACTGGTTGTTGCCATACGTAAGGTGGCTCAGGGCAAGAAATATGTCAGTCCTTCTCTCGCCGAAAAACTGGCGTTCGACCTTGAAATGGACAGTACCAAACCCCCTCACGAAACGCTTTCCGACCGTGAGTATCAGGTTTTATGCATGATAGCTTCAGGAAAAACGGTTGGGGAGATCGCAGAAAAACTGTCCCTCAGCGCTAAGACGGTTAGCACTTACCGAGCCCGAATCCTCGAAAAGATGAACATGAAGAACAACGCTGAGCTTACACATTACGCAATCCAGAACAGGTTAGTAGACTGAATTGCCCGTTGCCTGCACCCCGCTTAAAAAGGATTATGAATTTGAGAATAGGCCTTTTCGCCGGAGCCATTAGAAAGCAATAACAAGTTTCTTGAGCAGGCACAATTGGGAATTTATATTATATTCTAGGGAGTTTCATCTAATAGAAAGCTATTATTTTAAACATTCGTGTAGGATAAATACTTACAAAACATAAATTTGATGTCTTACAAAAAAATCAGTTTTCCGCTGATTTTTCTTTCCGTCTCTTCCCTGTAAAGTTGAAATCGAAGGTCAATTTCTCCGAACTAAATTAATGAACAGATTAGGAACGTGCTGTACAACTTTTCTTCTTTCCAATGAAAGGGGTATCGACGATGGACTTCGATGAAACTGTAGGAGAGCGGATGGAAGGGCTCGCTTTTTTCGAAGACTATTTTGACGGCAATCATATGGATACCGTCAAAGATGAAACCCAAGGGGACCATACGGGACGCTGGGACGAAAACGGGATACTGGATGAAGAAGTTCTGGAAGAACGTGAAAAGTTTTCCTTTGTAAGTGACGAGTATGATCCGGTAAAGATGTATCTTAAAGAAATGGGCAGTTTTCCACTTCTAAAGAAAAAAGATGAGGTCCAGCTTGCTAGGCGTGTCGAAACCGGAATGGAGAAGATTGTGACAACGCTCTTTTCTCTTCCATTTGCTTTGGAGGAATTGATCAATTTCGGAAAGCTGATAAGGACTGGCAGGGCTTCCCTTGCGATGTTCAGGCAGGGTGAAAGCGGCTCAGAGGAGTCTCCTCAGCAGGAGACGAGTCGTTTCCTAGCTGGCGTGAACCGCATACAGTGCCTCTACCGGCAAAGGATTACGTATTTGAAAAAGTATCTTAAAGCGCACGGTGGAAACGGACACCACCCAAAGGCAAGGCAAAACTGTAAGGTAACAGCAGACGTGGACCATAGCAGTCCGGAAAGTCAAAGGGCCTTTATTTTGATCGCAGGAATTGCGGGCTCCGATGCGCGTGCCTCAAGATATCTCACAGAGAACATGGAAAAGATCCTCTCTATCGTTAAGACCTTGAGACTGAAAGAAGAGATCCTGACGACCCTGACCGGGGAGCTTTCGAAGACAGTAGAGCAACTGGAGAATGTCAACAAGAGGATAACCTCTCTCGCCAGGAGGCTGAAAGATCTTGGCTATGATGTGAATAGTAAGGGCCGGAAATCCCTTGCAGGGAATATTATTTCGAAGACACACAGGAAAACAAGGGCTCCCGAGCATGGCCTTGAATCGCAGCTGAGGAAGTACAATGATTCAGCGTTAGCTAGAACGAAATACGAGCACTTCATCGGCGTCCCCATCGCCGAGATGAAGACCGCTCTGAAGACTCTTGCCGATGCGGAGGCCAAGATATCCGATGCAAAGGGTGCTATGATCGAGGCGAATCTCAGGCTTGTGATAAGCATTGCAAAGAGGTACATCGGGAAGGGGCTGAGCTTCCCCGATCTCATCCAGGAAGGCAACATAGGGTTGATGAGGGCAGTGGACAAGTTTGAGTACAGGAGGGGATACAAATTCAGCACTTATGCCACATGGTGGATAAGGCAGTCCATCACGCGGGCGCTCGCGGACCAGTCGAGGACCATACGTATACCAGTCCATCTCATAGATCTGAGAAGCCGGATTGTCAAAACCTCGAGGCAAATGCTCCAGGAACTGGGGCAAGAACCCTCTCCCGAGGAGATAGCACCACGGGTAAACATCCCGGTCGAAAAGGTCAGATCAATACTCAGGATCTCAAAGGAACCCCTTTCTCTCGAGACCCCTGCAGGCGATGACGACGAGATCCATCTCAGGGACTTTATTGAAGACAAAACGACACTGTCTCCCATCGATACCGTCATGAACGAAGACCTGAAATACCATATCGAAAGGATACTGCTCACACTTAGTCCCAAGGAGGAAAGAATCATCCGTATGAGATATGGCATCGGAGAGGACTCACCCCATACCCTGGAGGAGCTGGGCGAAAAGTTTGACGTCACGAGAGAGAGGATCAGACAGATAGAGGTCAAGGCTATCAGGAAGTTGAAGTATCCGGCAACAGACCTCTGGCTCAACGGATTCATCACCGCATGACCCGGTCCGCGGGCATGGGAAAGAGGAACATGAAAGTCCTGGTACTGGACGATTCCCATCTCCTGCGCAAAAGGCTGAGTGATGCCTTGCACAAAAGCACCGATGTTGAAGTACTTGACGGAGGTGGAGACTTTCTCAACTCGATTCGCATGGTGAGGGAGCTGAAGCCCGACACTGTTATCTTGGACATGAGGGTCAAGAAAAGGTTAGGCATAGACATTCTGCGAAACATCCGTAAGACGATGCCTGCTATCGTTGTAGTAATGCTGACTAACAAACTACTTTCGGATAGGTTTGGGCAAGAAACGAATGACGAGGCAGACTTCCTTTTTGATAAGTTCACTGAAATGGACAAACTTCTCAATATCTTGACACAGCCGCGAGGCCATGCACTTGCTCAGTAAGGTGTTTAACGGAGAAGAGATTTTTTAAAGTGCCTGCTCTTTTATGCTCCGCCCCCCCACCCAACCTCTCGTAAAGTTGCAGGGGGGCAGACCCATCTGCCCCGTCGCGTATCTGCTTTCAAGGCATGTCTCAGCATCCTAAGAAATTCGCACCTTGGTATCTCCTTTGCTCCGAGACTGATGAGATGACCAGTAGTGACCTGACAATCGATGAATTCGAAATTCCAGTGGATCAGCTGTCTGACGAGGGAGACAAAAGCTACCTTAGACGCGTCTGTCCTTCTCGTGAACATTGACTCTCCGAAGAAAGACGCTCCAAGAGAGAGACCATAGAGACCTCCTGCAAGCTCTTTCCCGTACCAGCTTTCCACGGAGTGGGCATATCCGGAATGGTGAAGTTTGAGATATGCCTCAATCATCTCATCTGTAATCCATGTCTCCCTGTCTTGCCCCTTATGCGTCTCCGCACAGCCCGTTATTACTTCGTCAAAGGCATTGTCCATAGTCACCCTGAAGACTCCATTTTTTATCGTTTGTCTCAAGCTTCTTGACACCTTCACCTCTCCGGGCAAAAGGACGAGCCTCGGATCCGGAGACCACCACAATATTGGAGACCCCTCTAAGTACCATGGGAAGATGCCCTTGGAATAGGCAACCAGCAGGCGCTCCTCACTTAGGTCTCCCCCCACGGCAAGAAGGCCCTTCTCTTCCGCAAACTCAGGCGGAGGGAAAACTATCTCATTTCTCAACTGAAAGACGGGCATAAAAAAATTATACTGCGAGTTAAAAGATTTGTTAAATCACCGGGGGACGCAAGAAAAACAATAATTAGTGTGGTAGATAGCTAAGGGATTAAAGTTTTGTTATAGTTTATTTAAATATATGGCCAAGAACGGACGCAAATGACTGACGGGAAAAAGGATCCAAGCGACACAATTAAAAGCATGCACTGGAAAGCGCTCATCCCTTCCGTCCTGCTTTTTATTCTTTTTTTCTATTTCTTGGGCCAGTTTATCAATCCTGAAGGTCCCACCCAGTATCCCATCAGTTACACCCAATTCGTTGAAGAGCTGGATGCCGGCAATATCAAGTCGGTCACCATAAAGAAACTCCAGGTGAGTGGAGAGTTCATTAAAGAAACTAATGTACAGGTCTCCGGCGAGAAGAAGCCGGTTATCGCCAGAAGATTCGTCACTTCTCTTCCCTCTTTCCAAGGCGAAGGGCTTATTTCGAAGCTGGAAGAAAAGAAGGTGACAATTAATGTGGAACCTCCTCAGCAGGAGTCGATTGTCTGGCAGATACTGGTCGGTGTGCTGCCATGGGTTCTTATCATTGGTGTCTGGATCTTCATATCAAGACGAGCCCAGCAGGTGCAGGGTGGAGCTGGCGGACTGTTCTCCTTCGGCGCAAGCAAGGCGAAGCTATACGACGTAAAGAGGCCGCAGGTGACATTCAAAGACGTTGCAGGCATGGACAATGTGAAGCAGGAACTTAGAGAGACGATAGACTTTTTAAAAGACCCCACCAGGTTCAGGAGGCTCGGGGCAAAGGTCCCCAAAGGGGTACTGCTGGTCGGACCGCCTGGAACCGGGAAAACACTTCTTGCCCGCGCTACGGCGGGAGAAGCAGGGGTTCCGTTTTACAGCATTAGCGCCTCTGAGTTCATAGAGATGTTTGTGGGAGTAGGAGCCTCCCGAGTGAGGGACCTGTTCAAGAAAGCAAAAGATTCCCAGCCAAGCATTGTCTTCATTGACGAAATCGACGCGGTCGGCCGCACCCGGGGGACAGGACTTGGAGGAGGACATGACGAAAGGGAGCAGACTCTCAACCAGCTCCTGAGCGAACTGGACGGATTTGAGCCCCACGAAGACGTAATAGTGATGGCAGCTACTAACAGACCGGATGTCCTGGACCCTGCGCTTCTGAGACCGGGGCGTTTTGACAGACACATAATAATAGATCGTCCAGGATGGCGGGAGCGTAAGGCGATACTTGAAATCCATGTGCGCGGTAAGACACTTGCACCTCTTGTAAACCTTGAGACGATAGCGAGAGGGACCCCGGGCATGACGGGTGCGGACCTGGAGAACCTTGCCAACGAGGCGGCTCTCATAGCATCGAGAAAGAACAAGGAGAGAATAGATACAGATGATTTCGAGGAGGCGAAGGACGTGATTCTTATGGGATCGGTTCGGGAAGAGACCATAAGCGACAGGGAAAAACGCATCACAGCCTATCATGAGGCAGGACATGCCCTTGTGGCGTGGTCGCTCCAGAACACTGATCCAATACATAAGGTGAGCATCCTGCCGAGAGGCATGGCCCTGGGAGTCACACAGCTTCTCCCAGAGGAAGACAGACACTATTATCCGAAGACATATCTCATGAGCAAATTGAGCGTGGCCCTCGGAGGGCGTATTGCTGAGAAAATCGTCTTCGAGGATATCAGCAGCGGCGCCCAGAGCGACCTCAAGGAAGCGACTTCTCTTGCAGAGAAGATGGTGGCACAGTGGGGCATGAGTGATGTAGTGGGGCCGCTCAACCTCGGCAGGGGAGAGGAACACCCGTTCCTAGGAAGAGAGCTTACCCAGCCCAAGCGTTACAGCGAGCAGATGGCGTGGCTCATGGACCAGGAGATAAGGAAATTGATCCTCGAGGCTGAATCAACTGCCGAAGAGGTCCTGACAAGGCAAAGGCACATCCTGGAAACACTGGCAGAGACCCTTATAAAAGAGGAGACCCTCGACAGGCAGGAGATAGAAAACATAATAAAGGGTACCGAAAAACCCCCCAACTGAAGTTCCAAATTCCTGACAGGAAACAGCGATTCATTACTACAAAAAGGCCTATTGACGCTAAAGGTATTTGAACATTAAGCTGTCCCCGTCCACATCTATCTGGACCTCTCCTCCTTTCGAAAGCTTTCCGAAAAGAATCTCCTCTGACAGGACATCCTTAATCTCTGTCTGAATGACCCTGCCCAGAGGACGCGCGCCGTAACGGCGATCAAAACCCTTTTCCGCAAGCCAATCCATTGCGCCTTCGGAAAGAGTTACCATTGTCTTTTTCCCGCGAAGCTGGTCCTGCAGCTCGCTGACGAATTTCTGGACCACTTTTTTCATAATCTCCGGAGTCAGCGGTTTAAATGTGATAATGGCATCTAGGCGGTTCCTGAACTCGGGACTGAAGAGCTTGTTGATTGCGGCATTGCCGCTTGATTGAGCTTCCATACTCCTCTCCCCAAATCCAATCGCGTTCCTGTCCATCTCCTGCGAGGCGACATTGGAGGTCATAATAAGAACAACATTTCTGAAATCGGCCTTCTTGCCGTTGTTGTCAGTAAGCGTGGCGTAATCCATGACCTGGAGCAGTATGCTGAAGATGTCAGGATGTGCCTTTTCGATCTCATCCAGCAGAAGGACGCTGTAAGGGTACTTGCGTATTGCATCAGTGAGCAGACCTCCCTGATCGAACCCAACATATCCGGGAGGCGCCCCGATCAGACGCGCAACAGTATGTTTCTCCATATATTCACTCATATCGAACCGGATGAATCTTATGCCAAGCACAGAGGCCATCTGCTTCGAAATCTCGGTTTTGCCCACACCAGTGGGTCCGGCAAAAAGAAACGAACCTATCGGCCTCTCGGGTGATCCCAGGCCTGCCCGTGCCCTCTTGATGGAAGACACTAGGGAGGCGATAGCATCGTCCTGGCCGAACACTACCTTTTTCAGTTCAGCGTCAAGCACCCTTAACTTGTCCATGTCAGACGTCGAGATGCTTTTGGACGGTATCTTTGCCATCCTGGCAACCACTTCCTCAACCTCCTTGGGGCCTATAACCTTTCTCGCTTTATAAGAAGAGAGTTTGCGCAGCGCACCTGCTTCGTCCACAACGTCTATAGCCTTATCAGGAAGATATTTGTCGTTCATGTACTTTGCCGACAGCTCTGCCGCGGCCCTGAGCGCGCTGTCGGTATACTTCACCCCGTGGAAGCTTTCATAATATTCTTTTAGTCCTTTCAGTATGGCAACAGTCTCTTTTATATCCGGCTCCTGTATCTCTATCTTCTGAAACCGCCGCGAAAGGGCGCGGTCCTTTTCAAAATAATTCTTATACTCCTCGTACGTAGTCGCTCCTATACACCTCAATCTCCCGGAGATAAGCACCGGCTTCAGGATATTGGACGCGTCGAGTGAGCCACCGCTGGTCGCTCCCGCACCGACGATAGTGTGTATCTCGTCAATGAAGAGTACCGCGCCCGAAACCCCCTCGATGCTCTTTATGGTGGACTTCAGACGCGCCTCGAAATCACCCCTGTATTTTGTCCCGGCAAGGAGTCCCCCCATGTCCAGGGCGAAGATGCGGGTCTTCTTCAGCGCACCGGGAACCTGCCCCTGATGAATTCTCAACGCGAGCCCTTCCACAAGCGCGGTCTTGCCGACGCCCGGCTCCCCCACAAAGACAATATTGTTCTTCCTCCTCCTGCTCAGAACCTGGATAGTCCTTTTCAGTTCCCCCTCACGGCCTACCAAGGGATCCAGTTCGCCCCTCTCGGCCTTTCCTGTCAAATCCACTACAAACAGGCTCAAAGGATCACCAGCCTGTTTCTTCTGTTTCAGCTCACTGCGAAAAGTCTCATCTTCACGCTCGTTACTAGTTTCGTCTGTTTCATAAAATGCACCATGAGAGATATAGGTCAGCACATCCAGACGCGTGACACCTTCCGCCAGGAGGAAATGTGCAGCATGAGAATCCTCCTCGAGGAAAATGGCTGCCAGCACATCACCCCCATCAGCCTCCTCTTTGCCTGCTGACTGAACATGGTTCAGCGCCCTCTGCAACACACGCTGAAAACCAGCTGTTGGCTGCGGATAGGTGTCGCCCGTAAACGACACTTTTGGCACATTCCTGTCTAAGAAATCTTCGAGAGCAGCCTTGATTCGGGAGACGTTTCCTCTGCAGCCGCTTACGATCCTTATCCCTTGTTCGTCATGGAGTACTGCGGAAAGGAGATGCTCCACAGTCAGATATTCATGATGCCGGGTCTTCGCATCCCGTATCGTAGCTTCGAGTGTTAATTCCAATTCCTTGTTAATCATTCCTTCTCCATCACGCACTTAAGGGGGAAACCGTTTTCCCGTGCGAGTTCGTGCACTTTGACCGCCTTGGTTTCGGCTATGTCTCGCGTGTATATACCGCAGAGCCCCTGGCCCCTCTTATGCACATGGAGCATTACCCGCACTGCCTCTGCAGGAGGCTTGTGAAATACCACTTCCAGAATCCTGACTACAAAGTCCATGGTCGTATAATCATCATTCAGGAGAAATACCTTGTACATGGCTGGGACCTTTATTTCCTGCCTCGTTTCTACCCCGATGCCATCTTCCAGCTTAACGTCACCTTTGCTCATTGCACGTTTCCCTTGTAACACTTTCTTTCTTATTATTGTTATTTTACCAGATTCACGTCGGCTCTCTCTGCATCGGCTGCAGTATATGCAAGACCAAGTGACCTGTTGTCGCCAGGCCAGCCATCCAAATGATCAGTGCAGGCGAATCGAGGTCGAAAGAGAACCGGCTGCCTCTTCCATAATATGGTAAACTTTTATTATGGCTCCAGTCGCCGTGTGGATCACGGGTTTGCCCGGTAGCGGGAAGAGCACCCTTACTGAAGAGTTGGGAAGACGCCATCCTGACTTCACCGTCCTATCGATGGATGCGTTCAGGCGAGTCCTTACCCCGGAGCCCACTTATTCCGACGAAGAAAGGGACATGGTATACCGCTGCATCGTGTATACCGCTTCGTGCCTCGTTGAGAACGGGCATAGCGTTATCATAGACGCCACGGGAAACCTCAGAAAATGGAGAGACCTGGCGAGACAGCTGATTCCAAAGTATGGGGAGGTATACCTGAAGTGTCCCGTGGAGCTGTGTATGCGGAGGGAAAGAGAACGTATCCAAACGCGTGGGGCTCCCAGGAATGTCTACAGGAAGGGCGAGGCCGGCTGGCCGGTGCCTGGCATCTCTGCTCCCTATGAAGAGCCCTTG
>CAZNTS010000038.1:0-2697 GCA_964576045.1 uncultured Nitrospiraceae bacterium
GTCTCAATGATCGGACCGGCCATCCCATAGACGCCCGGATCTCCACTACTGACTACCGCTACCCTTCTTCCCTTAGACGCTAATTCTAACGCCAGAGAGGCACGGTCAATTTCATGACCCATTCCCGAAGAGTACACTTGCGTGTTGGGTCGAATTATGCTACGAATCTGGTTAATGTATAATCCAAAGCCGACTATCGAATCGGCAGCTCGAAGTGCGCGTATGGCTCTAGTCGTCATATGGTCTATGCTACCTGGACCAATGCCAACAACGGTGACTCTTCCACGGTGTCGCCTCCCTCTCCGCACCGCTCTTCGAAGGGGTTTCACTAGGCATTCAACTTCTGATTCAACAAGAATCATTGGTTGGTTCGAGTAGCCAGTGGCTTGCTTTTCGGAGTGAGGAGCGCAACGGGTTTTCTTATCTTCTCAAGTGAAACAATCTTTGGTGCGATGAGTATTCCCGCGTCATAATCCTTCATGATGCGCTCGAGCTCATCGATACTTGCGATCGGTAGTGGGGGGTAAACGTCGGTTTCTAGATTACTCACGTGGTCAATCGTCGCGAATAGAATCTTCCGGCCGTTGACTATGGCAGAGTTGATCGGCGTTAGAGAATCTGGATTTACTACCTTTAGACCGTGCTCCTCAGCAACCTCCTCAACTGACTTCAAACCCAATAGGTCAGTGGCCGTTGTTACGACCGGAATGGCTCCAATCTGGGCAGCCACGATCTTCGTGAGACGGTTTGCTCCCCCAATATGGCCTGACAGGAGGCTTACGGCGTACTTTCCCAAATCGTCGATGACAACTACCGCTGGATCAATCTTTTTGTCGGCGATGATTGGAGCAATGCTCCTAACTACAATTCCAACGGCCATTACTGCGATTATCCCGTCGAACGTGACGAACAGTTTGGCGAACAATCCTTTCAAGTCTCCGTCGAACGGAGTGATGCCAGCAGTTTGAATCGATTCTAAGCTGTAAATGACACATCGAATCTGAATTTTCTTCAAGCCGCGGGCAATTCGCGCGGCGGTCGCGATTCCATGTTTTGTGAGTGCTACTATTGCGATGCCTCTTTCGAACATTGGGTTGTTCTGCCCTTCCTATGACCATGAGTGAAGAGGGGGTCGTATAATTTCGAGTAATTGTATATTCCATTTGACAGGATTTCGCCGACAATTACAAGAGCTGTTTTACTAATCCTTGATCGTCTGATTTTACTGGTTATATTGGCTATCGTGCCGCGAATTACTAACTCCTCAGGCCATGTGACTTTGTAGAGAACGGCGACCGGCGTCTTTTTCGGGTATCCACCTTTTGTCAGTTCCCGGCACAGTTTCTGCAACTGATTGACTCCAAGGAATATCACCATGGTAGCTTGATGTTTAGCTAACTTCGCAATCTCTTCCGACTTTAGCGCCGGAGTTCGCCCGCTGGGTCGAGTAATTATCACAGTTTGGGATACTCCGGGCAGTGTCAACTCTCGTCTTAATCGGGCGGAGGCAGCTAGAAAGGAACTAACTCCCGGGATTACTTCACATTTAATTTCTCGCGATTCCAGCAGGTCGATTTGCTCCTGAGTTGCACCGTATATGCCCGGGTCTCCGCTGCAGAGCCTGACCACTCGTTTGCCTTGTCTCACATTCCGTGAAATTAATCCAACTATCTGGTCAAGATGCATTGTGGCGCTATCATAGCTCTGGGCATTTCGTTTAGTGTGATTGAGTATCGAGGGATGGAGAAGAGATCCCGTGTAGACTATCACATCCGCCTGTTTCAGTAATCCCTGACCTTTTACGGTCAGGAGTTCTGGGTCGCCTGGTCCGGCACCGATGAAGTATACCTTTTGCGTCTTAGCCATCGCTGGGTCGGCGCCTGGCTATCATGGTCGCGAAGTAATTTTCCTGCAATTTCAAGTTGAGGGCGTCACGCGCATTTCCTGTCCACAGTTCTTCGTCGGGGAAAGAACATTTCTTTGCGATTAAGATCTGCGATCTATCGGAGAATCTTGAAGAACTTGTCAGAAGCCTAATTGTTTCGGGAAGATTTCTGACTCCTTTCATCCAAGCGATATTGTCGACTAGTCTGCTTTCCTCCTTCAGCAGTTCCATGTCAAACTTTGGCATGATTAGGAGCGTCTCTTCTCCTGATGCAAGTGGCATTCCCGCCTTTGCGGCGCAGGCCGAGAGAGATGTAATACCGGGGATTGCGTCGACCGTAATTTCTGGGTATTTGATGCCCAGCCGGGTTTGAACATAAGTGAAGGTACTGTACAAGCTCGGGTCCCCAATAGAGACGTAGGCGACCAATTTTCCTTCGTGAGCGAACTTAGCAATTCTGTCTGTGTTTTCGGCCCATGCCTTCTCAAGCTTGGCTTCATCTCTTAGCATTGGAAATGTAAGAGTGAGTATTTCGGGAGTTTTCTTTCTGGCTTCTAACACGTCCTTTATGATGCCGAGAGCAAGGCTGTGTCCGCCTTCATTAGGAGTTGGTGCGCATACAACGTCCGCATTCTGGAGGACGCGAATTGCCTTTAGTGTAAGAAGTTCGGGATCTCCGGGGCCCACGCCGACGCCTACGACCTTACCGATTGTCATTGTTCCAGCTTCACGCCCGATATTATTGTGATAGGATTTCTTGCGATCATCATTGTTCCTTGTGGGATTCTTCTCCCTTTAGCTATGGTCACTTG
>CAZNTS010000039.1:0-3341 GCA_964576045.1 uncultured Nitrospiraceae bacterium
ACACACCTTACATTCAAGGTTGAGCATGAACACATGTTTTGCATGACCGTACGATTTTCTCAATGTGAGAGAACCCTGTGAGATCTCGCTGAGATGACAGCTCTTGCACTCGGTCCATGGTCTCTTCCTTCCATGGGTGCCCGAGAACTGGTTTTTCCCTTTTAATACGTAAGTAACCAAAAGCCGGTTCTGTTCTATGAGGTTGAGATAGTGGCATTTCTGACAGACGATATCCCTATGCTTGCCCTTCTGCCACTCCTCAAATGCCTCCTTCATCATATGACATGACATACAGAACTCCGGATCCTCCTGCGTGTGCTTGTAGTATTTGTACCCCACTACGACGCCAAGAACGGAGATGACCGCAACCAGCGCAAGTACAAACCCCTTCAGATGATCCAGGATTCCATTTATCAGACCCACTATTCTCCAATTGCGGCTCCTTCTCATCTCTGTCCTTCCTGTTGCGTATTCATCAGATCGGCTCTTGCAGCGATAATTCCCTTGACGATGGTCATAAGTGCGACAAGTCCGGCAACAACACTGACGCCCTGTGCAATCGATATGCCCCCGATGAGAAATCCTCTTCCCTCATCCCCTCTGAAAAATTCCACGGAAAATCTAAGAGCAGCATAAAGAAACACGTAGGTCCAGAACAGTTGCCCCCTGAAAAC
The DNA here is from genome assembly GCA_964576045.1 of uncultured Nitrospiraceae bacterium. Lineage (GTDB taxonomy): Bacteria > Nitrospirota > Thermodesulfovibrionia > Thermodesulfovibrionales > UBA9159 > CAZNTS01. Next base: position 675 of record CAZNTS010000039.1, read on the forward strand.
ACGGTGCCGCCTCAGCTTTATGAGAACAAGCAAACAGAAGAATTCACCGGCCGATTCATACAACTGTGTCGGATGAAGAGGCACGCCGGTTCTTGCAAAGGATTCTGGATGAATAAACGTCACCGCCCATGGCACCTGTCCGGGCTTTCCATAACAGCATCCGGCAGAAAAACATCCGAGCCTGCCCACTGCATGTCCCAAGGCAAGGGATGGGGCAAAGATATCCGCGATGCTACGGCAGTCGAGACCATGCCTCTTTATGTACCATATCGCCACAGGCACGGCAAGGGCAAAGCCTCCGTAGAACACAAGGCCCCCTTCCCATATCTTTATGATATCCAGAGGATGCCTAGAATAATGGGCAGCATTAATTATGACGAAGAGGAGCCTTGACCCAACTATAGCGGAAAGGAGGATCCAAAATCCAACGTCCATTATGCTCTCAGCCGGCAAGCCCTCCTTCTTTGCCAGCCTCACTGCAACGGCCAGACCGAGAACAAAACCCGCAGCCACTAAAACGCCATACGTATGTATGGTGAGAGGCCCTATGCGTACCAATACGGGGTGCACTACCTACCTGCCTCTGTGCGGTGATGAAAGAGTGAGGAGAGCAGTAATATGATAAGACCGACTGTCAGGGCCGAATCGGCTATTAAAGGCAGGCCAGTGAAACCCTCCGGCAAAAACATCAATGAAGTCGGTGACCTTCTTGAAGACGATCCTGTCGACGAGATTCCCCGACGCACCGCCTAGAATAAGAGACAAGGCAAATTTATCCTCCCCGCTTCTCAAAATCAGAACTATGATGAAAACGATGGCCACAAGACTAACTGCAATGAACGCGGAATTTCCAAAACCCCTGAACATCCCAAAGGCCGCGCCTTCATTCCTAACGCTCACAAGCTGGAGAAACGGCAATATTTTAATTGTATCAAACGTCCCTATGTGAACCCTGGCAAGAAATTTTGTGATCTGATCAGCAACCACAAGCAGAAGTGCGACGAGAAAATACGGATATCTTTTCATCTAAGGGTACGGTAGCACCTGTCACACAATTCAGGCGCGTCTCCAAAGTTGCCTACTGCTTCGCTCCAGTTCCAGCAGCGTCCGCACTTTTCCCCCTGCGCCTTCTCGACAAGAACGGAAACATGTTCAGATAGTTCCCACTCTTCCTTTTCACCGCTGCTTTCTTCCGCCCCGCCTCTTTCAAAAACAACTTCGCCCTTGTATAACCCTTCGGGGACTATCTCTGACTTTATCTCTGCCTGGGATACAATAAAAAGCGTGGTGAGGAATCCGGCGTATTCCCTGAGAAGACGATGAAGCCTCCCGCCCTCTGAAAGATAGAGACTGATCTTCGCATCAAGAGAATTCCCGATAAATCTCTCCTGACGTTTTATCTCAAGGGCCTTATTTACTATGTCCCTTATCGCAACAAGTCTTTCCCATTTTCCTTCAAGTCCCCGGTCTACAAATCTTTCATCCGCCACAGGAAAGGCCGAGAGGAAGACGCTCTCCTCCCGTCTCCCGGGCATAAAACTCCATATCTCCTCAGATGTAAAGGAAAGCACAGGTGCCATCAGTCTCGTCATCGCGGAGACTATCTGATATAAGGTCCACTGACCCGCTCTTCTCTCCGGCGAATCAGCCTTAAAGGTATAGAGCCTATCCTTCAAAATATCGAGATAAAAAGAGCTCATATCGACAATGCAGAAGTTATGGATGTTGTGATAGACCTGATGAAAGTCGAACCTCTTGTAAGCGTCTGTCACTTTCGCTATCAGGCCCTGCAGCCGCGACATGGCCCACTTGTCTATTTCAAAAAGATGTTCGCTGTAATCCCTTACATCGTAATCATAGAGGTTCCCCAGAAGGAAACGTGCGGTGTTCCTTATCTTTCTGTACGCCTCGACAAGTCTGTCAATGATCTCTTTCGATATCCGTATATCATCGCGGTAATCCTCTGCCGAGACCCAGAGACGAAGTATTTCCGCACCATTTTTCTTTATAATGTCCTGCGGAGCGACTACATTGCCCAGGGATTTTGACATCTTCTTCCCCTGACCGTCAACAACGAATCCATGAGTAAGGACTGTCCTGTATGGTGCCGCGCTCTTCGTCCCGACAGCCGCTAGCAATGAACTCTGGAACCATCCTCTGTGCTGGTCGCTGCCCTCGAGATACATTTCTGCAGGCCATGATAGCCTTTTATCCTTCTGCAGGACCGCTGCATGACTAACACCGGAATCGAACCAGACATCGAGAATGTCTGTTTCCTTGGCAAAAGACGAAGAGCCGCATCCGCAGACGTAGCCTGTAGGAAGAAATTCCTCAGGATCTCTGATGAACCAGATATCAGAACCCTCCGCCTCCACCTGTTTTACGATTCCGTCTAGGATATCGTGGTCGCTCACAAATTCATCGCAACCGGTACATTTTATCAGTGTGATGGGCACACCCCACGACCGCTGTCTAGATATGCACCAATCGGGTCTGTTGGCGACCATGCCGTGGATTCTGTCCCTTCCCCATGAGGGGATCCACTTCACCTTTTCTATCTCGGCAAGGCACCTCTGTCTCAGATCGCTCTTCCTCATAGAAATAAACCACTGCTCAGTAGCCCGGAATATCACAGGCTTCTTGCACCGCCAACAGTGTGGGTAAGAA
>CAZNTS010000040.1:0-3399 GCA_964576045.1 uncultured Nitrospiraceae bacterium
GCTGCACACGCCCTTTCCAAACGATGAACAACTACGAACAACAATTCTAATTACGCGTTTAACATTGGGCTTGTCGTAGGAGGCTCAATCACATGGATCACGTCATGACGCGAAGATCGAACAGAAACGAACTCAATCTAATACGAGAATGGTACGATTACAACTCTCAAGTACGAAAGAGATACTTCGAAGTCATCTCTAAACTACCAGAGGCGGAGCTGACAAAGGATCGGGGCGCATCATTCCCTTCAATCCTCGACATCTTCACCCATGTACTAGATGCCTATCGATGGTGGTTTCTCTACGTCTACCCAGACAAGGTCCATGAAAGGAAAGGCCTTCGAGGGACGGGCCTCAGACTCGACGAGATAAAACAAGAAGAGCATAAGATCGACTCCTTTGTCAAGAAATTCCTGCAGAAACTCTCGACAAGGGACCTTGCAAAAGCGATTGTCTGGCATGAAGTCGACCCGAAAGGCAAGAGATGGACGATTAAGATAACCATGCGGGACATGCTTTGGCAGCTGGTGGGGGAGGAACTGCAGCATAGAGGTGAACTCAACGCATTACTCTGGCAAATCGACATCGACCCACCAATTACCGAGTGGGTTGACTTCTGGACCTTCGAGAAAGACAAGTAGAGTTCAAACCACTCCGAAGCTTACGCGCATTGTCCCTTCGAAAGTGAGCACTCTGGGAACCTAGGCAGTTTTCGAGCTAGGTACTCTCCCAAAACCGTGAAATACGATGAACCGCCTCGCGCCCTTTAGGTGCGGGGAAGGAGGTGAAGTCTGATTGTACCGAATGCGCGTTGGAAGCGGCCGACTCATCAAGATGACGAAGGAACAGATCAAAGATGATGTCGAGGCAGGCGCAGGTGAGGCTGCTCAAAAAGCGCACGTCCCCGGGCTTTCAAGCTCAGACATGGAGGAGATCATGGACATAATGACTCAGCCGACATTAACCGTTGGGCTTGAGCCGGGACGAGAGGTGGTTCTCACGACGGACGGTTCATACATGAAGTTCGGTGGCATTGCACGGTATGCGGGAGTCCCCATGTCAAAGGAGCAGGCGCTGTGGACGGCAGAACGAGTACTTGGTTTCGACACGATGGACCTCGGAACCACGGACTACAGCATCAAACCCGTAAAATCAATCATCTCAGACGAAGCGGTTGAAGTTGAAAACTGTCAGCTACTCTCCGTGGTGCCGTTGCTCTACGGCGCCATGCCGAATCTTGGAATCTACTACCAGTCACTCGGAGGAAAATGGCCTTCTCCCGTGGACCTCTTGAAACAAGGGAAAGTTAGCGAAGCAAAGGTGGCCCAAGAGAATGCAGCCCAAGACTTGACCGGGGATATAACCTACGTGTCCCGTATCATGTACCAAGCCGGAGCTGACGGAATCAACCTCGACACAACTGGTGCGGCCGGAGACGCTGAGTTCTACGCGACGCTGCAAGGGGTGGAGAATGTGATCAAGGAGACTGGTATGGCTGTCGAGGTTGGTATGTCGGGAGAGATGATTCAGGGAATGCATATGGAACTTACCTACAAGGGCAAGCGCCTCGCCGGAATGTGGACACATGAACAGGGTAAGCTCGTTGCAGAAGCAGGCGCAAGCATTTTCGGCCCGACGGTGACCACTCGACTTGGAAAATCCTTCCCATGGAACGTCGGATACTCCGTTACACTGGTGAAGGAATGCGTCGAACAGGTACCAATACCAATCCATGTGAACATGGGAATGGGCGTGTGCGGCATTCCTATGGTTGAGACCGTTCCGGTTGAATGCGCATCAAGAGCGGCAAGGGCTACGGTAACAGTTGCAAACGTAGACGGCATATAGGTAGGAGTTGGCGACGTTGCGGGAACCGACCTTCCCTACAGGCTCCTGTTTGGGATGGGCGGACTAAGAACGGCCGGCGACCTCGTGGCTAGAGCTCAAATGGAAAAGAAACTCAAAATCGCGGATGCAAAGGCGTACGTTGCAGGAAAGCTTGGGATAGACCTTGAGACCATGACGGACGAGTGCGCTATGAAGGAACTCAGAGAGAAGCTAGACATCGGAAGCGCATTGTCTTCCGTCGGCCACGCCAAAGGAATAGCGGCGAAGGCAAGAATCGCTGGGCTATGCGGCTTCAAAATAGACTGCGTCAAGAAGTTCCTTGAGAAGACGAAGCCTTAGCGGCACGCCGCCAACATCTGAATAACCGGACATATGCCGGGCAAATTCCAGCGCTAGAGACGGGGCGGAGCGAGGATCGGGAAGCCTGACCTCAACGCCTCGGATGAATATGCTCGTGTGACGGGCCTAGCGCTTATCTTCCATCCGAGACAAAGCCTTTGTAACAATGCTATGAAGGTTCACTCGTCTAATGGCACACATTATCCGCCGTCTAATTTTCCAGCTCCGATATTGCTGTAACCCCGGCGGGTTTACATGAAACCAAGAGAAATCACAGATCCTTCGGAACTAGAGGCAGCATGGTCTAAACAATATGATAGACTTTCCCGAGTATTTGCCGGCATTCTTCGCAACAAGAGTCGAAACATCGTAGAAATAGGATGCGGACGAGGGCAACTCACAATCCCACTCGCGATGAGACTCAGGAAGGCCCAATTTGTTCTCGTTGATCGATTCGTAGGTGGGACTTATTCGAGGGACAACAACGCTCTCGGGCGCAGCCTTCGCGCAACTGGACTGACAAAGCGCACTGAGGTGACCGTTTCCGATCACGTGAAATGGTTCAGCCGACAGAGCGATAACACTCACGACGCCGTCGTTTCAAGTGAATTCTTGCCAGAACTCAATTCAGCTGAAACGCGCCAATTCGTTCTTGAATGCTACCGCATTCTGAAACCCAAAGGAGTTACAGTACACTCATTCCTTTCGCCGGTTGCTAGTAACTCTAGACAGAGGCTCTTGATAACGGCCGACTCGAACCCACTCTGGACCCGTACCCCACCAAAAGAGTGGTTCTCTCCTAAACCGGAATTCGTAATTAGAAAACTGCGGGGATCCGGTTTTCGGCAAATTCGGAAAATTGGACTTGAAGCACCCCTCGTCATGAAAGCAGAGGCTGCCAAGCATTGGCTGAAAAGCGCCGAAGTCCGACCGAGCTTCTATAAGAAACACAAGGCGCAACTCAACAGAACCGGATTAGAACTCCCTGATTGGATAATCGTCGCAGGTTTGAAATAACAGAAAGACCACCAATTATGATTGAGTTCTAAGCCCCAGCCCTCGGATGAGAAGCATATTCATGCGAGTATACTCATTGTCCTCCGGGTAGTATTCCTTCTCGCACCTGAAAAATTACACATTACACGCGCACTGCAAGTTCCATAGCGGCTCTCACATTATGCTCAAGCTTGAACCGTCCAGGTGAGTAAGCGA
>CAZNTS010000041.1:0-3633 GCA_964576045.1 uncultured Nitrospiraceae bacterium
GCTCCGGGAGTCTAACTGCGTTTAACTGCATTAGTTCGCTGTCGGACTTGACGCAGTTTAGTCTTGTCCGTGTTCGAAGCTACTAAATCTCACATGATCCCAGGACGTAATCGAAATGACATTGCGCTCCTATCTTATCTCACTGATCGCCCTGGGTCTCTTGACAGCAGCTTTTCTGCACTCCGTGGGCGCAGTCTCGCCTCAGGCGTCCACTACGGATAACTTGAACGGCGTCGTTCTCGTGAGCGGAAGCGGTGGTTGGGCGGTTGGAAATGCGGGAACGATTCAGCACTTTGACGGTTCGTCTTGGAGTTTAATCCCTTCGGGAACAAGTTCTGACCTCTTTGGGGTTTCATTCGGACCTCCCTCAACTCCGAATCAAAACGCGGGTTTTGCAGTCGGCGGTAGCGGTGGTACGGCATCGGCTCTGTATTGGAGCGGAGTGTCATGGTTCTCCATCACAGGTGGGCTATCTGGCTACAGTTCACAGAAGCTATCGTCGGTATTCGAGCTCGATCCAACCGATGCGTGGGCCGTTGATTCAGTTTCCGGAGTCTTCTGGCATTGGACTGGTACCGCCGGATCCGGCGGGGGATGGAACAATGTGGGTTCAGCGTCGGCAGGATTGAACTCAATCTTCATGACTAGTCCAACTTATGGATGGGCGGTTGGTGCAGGAGGAATCATTTACAGGTTTTCGGGCGGCGGCTGGACGCTCTACACGACCGTGGGACAGACCCTCAACTGCATCTTCATGGTTGGCCAAGATGAAGGATGGGCTGTCGGGGTAGGTGGGGTGATCTACCATTACTCCTCCGGCGTGTGGACCGGCCCCATTTCCCCAGCATCAACAAGCCAGAACCTGAACTCGGTCTTCATGTTGAATTCCTCCGAAGGCTGGGCAGTTGGCGCGGCTGGGACGGTCTTGCACTATTTGAACGGTGTTTGGTCACTTGTACAGAATCTCTCGGGAACAGGGCAGGATTTGAATTCTGTCTCCTTTGCCGGGTCAAGCGGATGGTCGGTGGGGAACGGTGGAACATTCATCTCTCTCACGGGCCAAATGGTCTCAGGGCTCCCCTCCGCGACTTTCGAATCGGTCTACTTGTCAAGCTCAAGTGATGGATGGATCGTTGGATGTTCGACGGGAGGTTGCGGCTCAGGCCTCGGCGAGCCCGTCCTCGTACATTGGAATGGCAACTCGTTCACTCGCGGAACATCATCAGCAATCGCTTCCGATCTTTACTCGGTTTACATGCTGAACCCATCCGAAGGGTGGGCGGTGGGCGGAATAGGGACAACGCCCGTAATCTTGCATTACACGGGTGGAACTTGGGCGCAGGTACCCACCCTCCCTATAGGGGGAGGCCTGCGAGGTGTGTTCATGATAGATTCGAGTGATGGCTGGGCTGTTGGGTTCAACGGAGCAATCCTCCACTACTCCGGAGGATCATGGGCTTTAGCTTCCTCACCAACCTCGAACACTCTCCGCAGCATCTTCATGCTCAGTTCTTCAGAAGGTTGGGCGGTCGGCGACGGCGGAACGATCCTAAGGGATCAAGGAGGATTGTGGGTCAACTACCCCAGCCCTACCACATCGCAGCTAAACTCTCTCTACCTATCTGATGCATCCCACGGATGGGCGGTCGGTGCGTCCGGCACGATTCTTCACTTTGACGGTTCCGTCTGGACAACAGTGCCGAATCCGGCAACGAATAACCTGAACTCGGTTACCCAAGTGAATTCACAGCAAGCATGGGCAGTCGGCGACTCGGCTACAATTTTGCAATGGACTGGATTCAGCTGGTACCAGTATACTCCAGCCCCACCACTCTCAGGCAACCCGAACCTTAACTCAATTTACACCCTCTCGGACGGTTTCGGCTTCATAGTGGGTGCACCTGCGGCTCCAGGAAGCCAGGGAACCGTCCTCCAAGCTCCCAGTATGTCCCCAATCCCAGAAGCCAACTCGCCTCAGCTCCTGCTATCCGCCTTGTTAGCTTCAGCCGTGATCGTCACAAGCAGAATCCGCAGAAGAAGGGGCGTTAGGGGAACGGACGCAGCTTAGGATTTCCTGAGAACTCGATGCAGCTCTTCGACGCGGCGCCTAGTCACCCAATCTTTATGGTGACGAAAACCGCCTCCAAAGCTGCGCGGAATATGCAGTAGTTCATGAATGAGCGTTTTTTCTTTCTCGTCGTTCGGAAGGCGATCATACTGTTCGGATAGGACCTCAACTGCATAGTATGCTGGTTCGCTGAGTGCTTGTTGCCAGATCTTGGGCAGCGAGTGGACCCTTGCAATTGTGTTGCTTGCCTTTGAGCCGTAGCTGCGATAGCAATAGACACGATTCTTTGGCACGTGTGTGAACCCTAAGGTATCTATGATTCTGCTAAGCTGTTCGGACACATCGGGTGCCCGCTCATATCGAAAGCCCATGGCTCAGCAGGGAGTGGTAGGATCTAAAATATGATTCCGTGGATGGCGACTTAATCATCGTGGGTAAGCTTTGAGGATTCGATGATACTTAGGGCAGTGCTAACGGCCCCTTCTGGAGAAGTCTCTCCTAGAACCGTCTCGATCTTGCGCTCGTCAAGGTACGTGCCAACTATCCTGTCCGCGGTTCCGCCTGTACCCTTCAAGGCTACGATTGGAATCTTCTTTTGGTATGCGGCAGCAGCTTCAATCATTGACCCCGTCCCCCCTTCTACAACGATGACGACATCAGCGGAGTATGCGGTCAGAAAGTCGCGGGCGTGACCTAATCCGGTTGCGATCACGACGTCACAGTAAGGATTTGCCTTTGATTTCTCATCTTGGGGAAGGATTCCGATCACGAGGCCGCCTGCGTCCTTGGCTCCGTGACTCGCGGCCTCCATTACGCCCCCAAGGCCGCCGCTGATCAAGACCGCCCCTCTTTTCGCAGCCTCGACTCCTATCCTGTAGGCCATCTGGTAGGCCTTTTCCGAGCAATGGTCTTTGTCGGAACCAATCACTAGAACTTGCTTTCGTCTACCCAACGCGATCCACGATCAACTTGAAACTGGGGCATTTACACCTAACCTCATTCGAATTTCGGCGGCAAGGGCTTTAACCGAGGTAAGTTGGATCTGGTCCAGGTTCGAGAGTATATCTTCAACTATGAGGGCCTGTCGAACCTGCACATTTCCGAGAAGATATTCCTCGTAGGCCCACAGAAGCGCTTCGATTTTGTCGGCAGCCTTCAACAGCTTGGCCTCCATGGAGGCATCTCTCTCGGCTTTGCGAAGGACGACGTATCCTTCCGCCAAGTCCTCGGGTAAGCCGCCCAACAATTTCCCGAACCACTCAAACGCTCGGCTATCCAAAACCTCCGTGAATGCGCTATCCTGGTGTTTGAATGGGTGATGGAGATCTCCAGTACTCGCCTCCTCTGCATCATGAAGAATCGCCATTCTCAACAACCTCTCCACATCCACCCGTGCTCCATCCTTTCGTTCTAAGTCCGCGAGTACCATGCTGTAAAGCGCGGTGAAATACGAATGCTGAGCAACGTCCTCGCGGAAGTGGCATTTGTATACGCTAAACCGCCCGATGGTCATGAGCGATCTAATATCCAACAGAAAGTCTAGAACATCTTTCTTGGCCAAACGC
>CAZNTS010000042.1:0-2764 GCA_964576045.1 uncultured Nitrospiraceae bacterium
GCGGAAAATGGAGATTTAACTCGGCCCTCTGCCACAGTTTCCAAATTGATGAGGAATACGGACAGAAACAACTCCTCCACTATGCGCAGAAGCTGAAAGAGGGAGGTAAGTATGACCTCACCGTATGGCCTTTCCACGGGATGCTGGGGGGCATAGGCCATGCTTTAGTTGCCTCTGTGGAGGAGGCTGTTTTCTTTCATTGCGTGGCGCGATACAGCCAGACGGATTTCCATGTCAAAGGGGACAGGCCCTTTACGGAGCATTATTCCATACTCGGCCCTGAGGTGCGGGAGGGCCCTGAGGGAGAGACTATCGGACATAAGAGCGATAAGTTCTTCAAAAAGCTTTTGCAGTTCGACGCAGTGGTCGTTGCGGGACAGGCCAAGAGCCACTGCGTGGCGTGGACGATAGATGATCTGCTGATTGATATACTCGATATAGACAGGAGCCTTGTTAAAAAGGTGTATCTCCTTGAAGACTGCACATCGCCGGTGGTTGTGCCGGGCGTAATGGATTATACAGATCTCGCAGATGCCGCGTTCAGAAGGTTTGCTGAGGCCGGCATGCACGTGGTTCGCTCGACAGATCCCATCACGACTTGGCCCGGCATAGCACTTTGAGCAATACCATTAGTAATTTTGTCAAGCCGCGCGCTACGCTTTATATTTCTTGTGCTCTGCGCATGTGCCGGGGATATAGAGGCCATGAAAGAAGTCGCGAGGATTGTGGATTATCCCTGGGATATCAAGTTTGATGAAGAGTTACTGCATCAGATAGAGGTTGGGGAAGATTCCTCAATGGGTACGCTGCATGGATTTCTTTGGCAAGTAAGAAATTCATGATCAAGAGCCTCGATGAGGTTTCAGAACTGGATTTTGCAGGGTATACGGAACATCTCGACACGTCTCCTTCTATATAATCGTCCATCCTGCGTATTCAGTTTTATTTATGAATTGGTTGCGGAACAAAACTGCAGAGGATGCTGTGGATGCATTCTTAAATATGAGGCAGCGCTCTTTTAAGATGAGGTTTATTCAGGAGCAGGAACGTTCTCTGCAAGACTTTCTTGAAATCGCCTCCGCGAAGAAACATCTTACATTACGCTTACTGCCTGGTAATCACAGGTATTATGCATACAAGGAGCCGTCGCATGAGTACGTGAGATTTACAGCATTACAAGCTGCTCGTTCTCTGTGCTTTGCATTTTTTTCCGAGGAACCTGCTCATGGGACTTTGCCGGAAAAATCCAGGGAGCATTTTCAAGTTCTTCACTTGCCTCGGTCCAGAGAGCATACTTATCGGGTGTGGTTAACTCGAGCGGCGTGTTGATAAGTTTTACAGGGAGATCAGGGCGTCAATGAGCAAAGATAGGGTGGCAATCGCCAGGGTATTACTGCGATAAGGCCGGATGATATCGATGCATTCAACGTGATGGCGGATTTCATGAGGCTCGGCAATGGAATATGCGATGCCAAGAAATGCGATGCTGACCTACATTCCTCACCTTGGTGGCGGCGTTTCCGTAATATTCTCTTGTCGCTCTTTTACTATTAGAATGTACAGAGTTATTTATATCAGGAAGGTGGAGAAACTCTTTAATGAATCAAGATGGAATAAGCCAGACATTTTATGCTCAACCTTACCAGCATCGCCGTAGCCCAGAAGCATTTGGCGTTTGAACAGAAATCCTTGACCTGATGAATTAGAGGGCTTCACTCTGCAAGCGAAATGTAAATCAACTTTCAATCTGCTATTGCTTCAGGACGAAGGAGTATCAAGCGTTGTGGCTTGACAGCCGCCAGGTATTTGGTAAGATTCTTGATAGAAGATATCAAGTAGAGAGGAGAGCAAGGCGATGGATTTGAAACTAAGCGGGTTAGAGGCCAGTGCTGTGATGAATGCGCTACAGTTTTATCTTAAGGATTTGGAGAAGTCCGGTGAAGAAAAAGGAGTCATGCTTGAAAAAAAAGCCGTCAAAAATCTGATTACTAGGATGGAGGACATGCCCTCGGGCGAGGTCCCATAGAGAGCAATAGGCCGCTCATTGTGTTTTGTTAGCATGGGGCAAGGGACTTTCCCTTGCCCGTTCGGTTTCTTCTTTGGCAGGTGTCTTCGCCCGGTCAGGGTGCCAGGGAATATGATTCGAGAGTGGTAGTGTCACTTTTGTGATAGTCTTAATATAAAATAAAAAGGTAGATGTTATAGGAAAACGATTTAGCCTTTGCTGGATCGTTGAGAAAGAAAGTCTCTCTATATACCGTATTCTTGAAACACGGTTTCCTGATGTGAAAGTTGTCTTTCATAGCCTGGCAGTATCCGAAGAGCATCACATAGAACTTGTAGAAAAGGCAAAATTGTCACATAGAAAACGAACCTTACCTCCCGAGTTTGTGCCGAACTTGACCCTGGAACTCGAGCATACCCTTTATCATTTGAGAAAAACTAAGAATCTATTGTCCGATGGTCCGGGACTCAAAGAAACATGTGCATCGGCTCGTGCATTTAAAAATCTCACGGGTGAAAGGTATATGCAAGAGGTGATACAGGGCAAGAAAGAAATGGAGATGGACAAAGAGATGGCTGCTCTTCTGAGAGTGCTTTTGGATGGAAAAAGAGCACACTCCCAAATAATAGGAGAATTAATGACGTCAAGAAACTTTCCCGGCAATAAATGATTATAAATAGGTGCCCATTAGTTCAGTTTCTTTAATTCCCGAGCTAACTTCTCGGTTTCCCAAAGCAGAGTCTCCACCTCGTCCAGTCC
>CAZNTS010000043.1:0-3188 GCA_964576045.1 uncultured Nitrospiraceae bacterium
CAGGGGGTGAAGAGCCCTCGAAACGAACACGTAATCTCCACCGCTGCGAGGCATCATGGTGACGAAAGCGTGGTAAAGTAAGATGACGCTTATTGTCGCCAGGGCCATTACTACGAAGCCAAACCAAACATTAGTTCCGAGTAACGGGACCAAGCTAGCTATGTAGTAAAAGCTGAACTGGAATCCCAACACATTCATTCCGTAGAAAAGCAGACTTACCCAGCCAATCTCCCTAACTAACCCAGTAGCTTCCCTCACAAACACTTTCGGAGAAGCCATCTAATCGGTCTCCTGCGGGGAAGGGTTGCTTTCGCAAGTATTTAAGACCTGCCGGGGACACGTTGTCACTCAAACTAGATTTCCGTGAGCAAAATCCTGGAATGGAAGGACCACGGTTTGAAACGACGCAGGGCGAAGAAGACGTGTGAAAATATTTTTCTTAGTTTCGGAAGGAATGAGTTTCTAAAGTACACGAATTCACTCGAGAACAGGTTCATTCCTGGAATAAGGAAAGGCACTGGACTGGTTTCGCTAGGAGATCGCTGTCCATCCACCGTCTACAAAGATCGTTTGCCCCGTGACATAGTCGGAAGCGTTTGACGCTAGATAGATCAATGCCCCTGCCAAGTCTTTCGCAGGATCGCCAGTCCTCTTGAGTGGAATTCGCTCTAGGAACCTCCGCTTGACCTCAGGGTTTTCCTCCACAGATCTGGTCATGAGCGAAGGAAAGTAGCCGGGCCCTATCGCGTTCACGTTGATTCCGTGTGGCGCCCACTCGATGGCCAGAGCTCGAGTAAGGTTCATGACTGCTGCCTTGGTCGCATAGTAAGGGGCGGACGGATCTAAGTCAGCTCGGATACCATAGATGCTGGCGATGTTGATTATCTTGCCCTTGATATTCTTCCGAACCATCAAAGCGCAAGCCGTTCTCGCGCACAACCACACACCTGTCAGATTCACATTTACCACATGATTCCAGTCCTCTAACCCCATCTCAAGTGCGGGTCCATCAACGGAGACACCGGCATTGTTTACTAGAATGTCTATTCTCCCGAACTTCTTCTCAATATCATTGACGGCTCGTCGTACGTCGCTTTCGTTACTCACATCAGTATGCAAAGCGAGGACATTCGCACCCTCACGCACCAACTCTTTCTCGGTTTCGGCTAAGTCCTCAGCCCTTGACGACAAGTCGCTGATTGCAACATTGGCTCCATGTTTTGCAAGCGCCAAGGCGTGGTGGCGACCTAATCCCCCAACGCTGGCTCCTGTCACCCACGCGCATAACCCGTTAATATCGAAAATATCCCGCATCGGTCGACGCCCTCTCGCTTATCTATCAATCGCCGCAAAAAAAGGTTCACAGTTCTTTCGGATTGTCATGCGCTTCAACGACCTCCGCGCATTAGACTCAGAACCCAGAAAAGGGGCTGCTTCAGTAAATCAGATTACTCACGGTTTCTGAATATTCGATTCTTTCAAATTCGCCACCAGAAACTAAAACTAAAGAAACACGCTCCTCTGACTTGCGGACGTGTTTTTGCTTTGAAGGTAGTTGTTCTCGGAGGAGCAGGTCTAACAGGGCAGTGCGCAGTTCGAGATTTGGTGGAGAGTGGTGAAGTTTCTGAGGTGGTCATAGCGGACATCAACCTGCCGAAGGCAAAAGAGATTGCCGATAGCATACCCAAGGGGAATGTTTCAGCTGCGTTTGTAGATCTTAGGAACCGTAAGGAGACAACGGGTGTTCTAAAAGGCGCAGATGTGGCTCTGAATTCTGCGTACTATTACTTCCATGTGGATGCCATGGAGGCAGCTTTGGCCGCTGGAACACACTATCTGGACCAAGGCGGTCTCTCGTTCCTTGAGTCGGGCCACGATCTTACGAAATTCAAGCAAATGCAACTGAACGACCGGTTCAAAGAAGCGGGATTGACAGCGCTCGTTTGCATGGGTAACTGCACCGGAATTAGCAACGTGATGTCAAGATACGTCGTCGACAAGCTTGACTCGGTGGAGACAATTCGAATAAGGGATGGGTGGAAGGACTTCACGAAGGACGCTCCTCCGTGGCTCGTTACTTGGTCAATCGATACGCTCTTGGACGAATTCGCAATGAGCGCCATCATATTTGAAAATGGAGAGCATAAGGAGGTTCCGTCCCTAAGCAGAAGTGAAGTAGTGAACTTCCCCGACCCTGTTGGACCACAAGAGGTCTACGTCACTCGACACTCGGAACAAATTACTCTTCCCTACTCCTTCAGGAACAAAGGGATAAAGAACGTGACCTGGATGGAAGGCGGGCCGGGATTCCTTGAAACGAAAGCCCTAGCAGACGCCGGATTCAAGAGCAATGAACCCGTTGACGTGGATGGAGTGAAGATCTCGCCACGGAAATTCCTCCTCAATCTCCTCGCCAGCCGCAACCTTCTAGGCTACCCGAAGGGTGTGATCGTCGACGACTACGAGACAGCAAGGATCGAAGTGATAGGACAAAGCGGCGGGAACAGGGCTGCTTACACGATCGATTGGGTCGGCCGCGCCAAGAAAGAGTGGGGAGCAAGCGCAGGCGAGTACCTAGTAGGAGTTCCCTCCTCTATCGCAACGCAGATGTTAGCGCAACAACAGATAAAGCAGAAAGGAGTCGTGCTACCCGAAAACTGCGTGGACCCGAAAACGTTTTTGGCGGAACTAACCAGACGCGGAATAAGAATTACTGAAACAGTCTCGACCGAAGTCGCATAATACCCGTCTACGCACACCCATGCGATTCTTAGGAATTAGGAACGTTTTACCAAATCCGTGTCTCTAGGACGTCTACTTGCTCCGCCGCCTACTTTCTTATGGTGTGGAGGCTTTCGCTTCTTTTTCTAAGAACGAATCTATCAGTTTTCGCGCTATACTCATTTTGCTTGGGAGTTGTGGTAGGTTTTTCGCCGTAAACCAACGCACGTCAACATTCTCCTCGTCGTTGGGTTTTATTTCGCCACTGGCGTACTTTGCGGTAAAACCGACCATAAGTGAATGGGGGAATGGCCACGGCTGGCTTCCGAAGTACCGGATATCCTTGACCGAAATTCCACTCTCCTCTCTTGCCTCCCGTACGACGGCCTCTTCTAGTGTCTCGCCGGGTTCAACGAAACCTGCTAGAACGCTGTAGATGGGTGTTTCAAACCGGCGCCCTCTGGCCA
>CAZNTS010000044.1:0-4220 GCA_964576045.1 uncultured Nitrospiraceae bacterium
AGGAAGCAATTACTCCTCCTGCTGGGTATCAGCTGTTCACGCCCGTCATTGACACGTTCCTGAAAGAACATCTTTTTGCGGACATCTTCTCCCGCGACAACTTGGATTTCCAGAACAGGGAACTTGCGACCATTTCGGCCCTTGCCAGCATGACCGGAACGGCCAGCCAACTCCGATTCCATCTTGGTGCTGCAATGAATACCGGACTTACTGAAGCTCAGATGAAGGATTTCATTTCAGTACTCAAATCCGGGGTTGGCAAAAAGGAGGCTGAGAGTGCCGAAGAAATATTGAGCAAGGTTTTGAGCGACAGGCAGACTTCAGCGATCGTCAGCACAAACCTGGCAAGAGACGAGTCTGGTTCTGGAGCCTCCCGCGTATCTTCACGTGAAGACTCGCAGACCATTGTCATCACTCGGAGCGGCTCCCAGCCTTCCAGCAAAGGACCGGCCGAATATTTCACTGGGTCTGTTCAGATCGCCCCCCTGTTTAAGTCGAACGACCCATTACGTGCGTCTGGCGGTCGCGTCACATTTGAGCCCGGGGCTCGCACGGCCTGGCACTCCCATCCCTATGGTCAGATACTGATCGTGACGGCCGGCTCAGGCTGGATTCAGCAATGGGACGGCCCAATCGAGGAAATCCGGGAAGGTGATGTTGTCCATATCCCGCCGGGACTGAAACACTGGCATGGAGCCACGTCAACGACGCGTATGACTCATATTGCCCTTCAGGAACAGCTCGATGGCAAAGCGGCCGATTGGATGGAAAAGGTTAGCGATGAACAATACCGCAAGTGATCTTGCGATAATGCGAAGAGGATGTTGATATGGCAAAAAAGGTATTGATACTTTCTGCAAGCCCGAGAAAAGGCGGGAATTCCGATCTCTTATGTGATCAATTCCTGCGTGGGGCCAAAGAAGCAGGCAATCAGTCGGAAAAGATATTCTTGAGAGACAAGAAGATCAATTATTGTACCGGGTGCGGCACCTGTCAAAGCAATGGAGGCAAGTGCGTTCAGAAAGATGATATGGCCGAAGTGCTGGATAAAATGATCGCTGCCGATGTTATTGTGATGGCAACGCCTGTCTATTTTTGCACGATGAACGGACAGATGAAGACGTTGATCGATAGGACGTGTCCACGATATACCGAAATCAGCAACAAGGATATGTATTTCATTGTGGCCGCAGCGGACAATAGGAAGCAGGCAATGGAAAGAACACTGGAGGGATTCAGGGGATTTATTTCCTGCCTCACCGGGGCGAAAGAAAAGGGGGTTATCTATGGGACTGGAGCCTGGAAGATGGGAGACATCAAAGGTAGCAAGGCGATGACCCAGGCATATGAGATGGGGGGAACAGTATAGGCCCCAAAAACAATTAAGTGAGTAAACAATGCCTCATATTATCATAAAGCTTTATCCCGAAAGATCGGAAGAGCAGAAGACCCGGCTTGCTCAAGCAATAGTTAAAGACGTTGTTTCCATTACAAAGAGCGAAAAAGAATCTGTTTCGGTAGCTATTGAAGAAATCAAGCCCGAGGATTGGGCGGAGAAGGTCTATAAACCGGATATTCTTGACAGCCAAAAGAGGCTTTACAAGAAACCGGGTTATAACCCATTTGAATAGGACGGGAATTGACAACCCAGTCACATGACATAAAGTGATAAGAAAGAGAAAACTAAATAGTCACACAACCAACGGCTACATCCATACCTATGGCGTCCGCGGCAATAACGGATGAGTGAAGGCTGACTTGGGCAGATCCGCTTCAGTATTGGGGTAGGCGGGCAAACGGACGGGGGTGTAGCATGGGAATGTGCGAGGGAGGTCGATCATGACAGTACTCAACGGATGGGAAAATTTTTACGTAATCGTCGGCTCGTCTGCCGGAGCCCTGATCGGCTTGCAGTTCGTCGTCATTACGCTTATTGCCGCAAAGCCGATTGCAGGTGACGCGCACGCGGCCGGCACCGCATTTGCGACGCCGACGATCGTTCATTTCGGTGTTGTGCTGCTGTTGTCGGCTATTGCAAATGCTCCATGGAACGGGATCACCACTGTCGCAGTTTCTTGGGGATTATTGGGTCTCTGTGGGGCGGTGTACGTTGTGATCGTGGCTCTGCGCATGCGCGTGCAAAGCGTCTATCAGCCTGTGTTCGAGGACTGGTTGTTTCATGCTCTGCTTCCATTTGCAGCATACACAGTTCTGGCTGTATCGACATACGTGGCTCACTTCCATACGCGCCTAGCCCTGTTCCTCGTCGGTGCCGCAGCACTACTGCTGCTCTTCATTGGCATTCACAATGCCTGGGACGCCGTCACATATCACGTCTTTGTTAGATCGGGAGAGGAGGGATAGCATGCGAATAGAGCCGCCAAAATGCCAGAGCTCTTTGGCGGCATAGTTCTGGATGAAAGATGCGCCGCTCGTTTCCCCTCTCTGTGCGGAGCGCTTCCGTCATTTGTAAGTGTATTAATTCTTGTACAGTGAGACCCTGTCGGTATACTCAGCAACCAAAGGCGGGTCAGTTTTCAATGAGAATCTGCGATTTAATTATCTTTTCCCGAGTAAGAACGAATAACGATCAAGGCCATTCCATCCACAAGAAGCACCAAGTTGAGTATCATGCTGACACCGTGCAAAACTCTGAACTGCTTCCTCGCAGGCGACTCAACGGGGGTACTCTCAAACGACATGATGTCCAGTTTTGCCTTTTTCACCTCGGGATAAAGCCAAAAATTAACAGACAGGGCAATAAATACAGCAATGAAAAGCGAAGCAAACGTGAGCTTAGGTCTGGCGTTTCTTTTCCAGCCTGACAGAAGAAATGATCCGAACGCCATGGATACAATGACAAGGACGTAAGGGAAATAAAATGGGAAGAGCTTATCAACAATTGCGCTTGCAGTGTCTCGCCCAAAAGACCCAAATATAGCAGGTGTAACAAGGAACGTATATATAAAAATGCCCCCCACCCAAAGAGCAAGCATCAAGTTATAGAGTGTCACGCCAGCCTTTGCGCTCCTGCTCATATCGATTCTGTCCACGGCAGATTTCCGTTCTTAAGCATCTTCCCAGCGTTACCGCCTTTAGCTCCCGTTAAAAATACTTTAACCATATATGGCTACATATTTCTACCCGAATTCTTTTTTCCTGAGATCATGATTACAGTGCGAACATTCCGGGTACAAGGTGCAGCGAGCCCCCACCGGCAACCTCAAAAATACCTGACAATCTGCAAGACGCCACTTGCGGACCAGGGAAGACTTCCGTTCACCGTATTGGCGCCGCCCAGCCCATTCCCCAAATATAGTCCCACCGTCCACCTTCTGGAAATAAAGTACTGAGCTGAAGCTTGGTATAAGACCGAGGCATCATAGGGACTAATGAAAATTACGGCACCCACATTGAGCTTCGACGGGATGATGTCCTGCCAATCAAAACGCAAGAAGATTTCGTGTTCCATTAATGGTTCTTGCTGATCTAATGCGTATTGGCGGATGAACCAGAATTCCGATGCGAGAAGGGGATTTATACTGCCAAGTGATACCCACTTGTTAAAGTCCGAGGCCCCGAACCCAGCTTGGTGGTAGTGGTATTCCAGATTGACTGTCAGCTTGAAACTGCTTGTCCAAGATGCGCCGAGAGCTAGGTCATTTTGGAAACTCTTCCCGGGGGCAGTCTGCGGAAGGAGCGGAGCTCCCTGAGGAAGAGAACCTGTTGTCTGTCCGAAGATGACCGCCCTCTTGGTAAGACTGGCTTCCCGAACACCCGACCATTCCGCATAAGCTATGATGCTGGAACTCAACACACGACTCACATTCACGCCAACATGGGTGCCGTTATTGTCGAAAAAAACAAGGGCCTGTGGATTGATGTCGGCGATGTTGTAACTGAGCGATGCGAGGAGGCGGTTGTCTGAATTCGTCTGACCGAACAATGGTGCGAAACTCTTATGCTGGGTAATCAGTAAAGAGCTCTCCGATTCTACCTTTGGAGAGTAGGCAAGCGTAGCGGCGCCATTATCCCAGATTTTTTGGCTCTTGACCATAAGTGCTCCGAGCCGATCCTCCCGGAGGGCCGATGGATCAATTGATGCGATGTCAACTGTGGTGCGCGGTTTAAAAAAATCTGTCGGATTATAACCTAACGCAACACCATTTTTGAGGTTGATGCGACCGGCCTCCAGATAGGTGCGCGGAAGAATTTCCCAG
>CAZNTS010000045.1:0-3546 GCA_964576045.1 uncultured Nitrospiraceae bacterium
ATCTCATTATTTTCTCTCCACCAGTTTTCAATAAGAACCTTTGCCTCACATAATGTCGTGAAGATTTCCCCGTTCAAAAGCTCCTCCCTGAACTCTCCATTGAATGATTCGATATAGCCGGTTTCAATGATTGGTGTCGCCCACTCCGACTACTAACCACTGGCAGTTGTTGCATCAGACTTTCTGTTTCCGATCCAAATCGTTCTTTTATTGGCTGATTATTAATTATATGGTGTAGCGGCATTCAGAATACTCATATGATAAGGTATGAATCCAGTACTGATGGGAGATGTTTACTTGAGTTGACAGGCGAAGGATTTCTTGATAGCCTGTAATAAAAAGGGGACGAGATGGTTGGGGAATCATCTCAGGAGCCAAAGAAGGGCTTGGAGCGGCAGGAGTCTGCAGTTTACACGCTGACAGGCCAGAGGAATTCTATAGCCAGGCAAGGGAAGGCGTTTCCTGTTCGTTCAGGGGGCGCTTTTTTGTGTCGGGAGGTGAGCACACATTAGATAGCCTGGATTGATGTCGATAGTGAAGACTGTCCCGACAAAGCCAACCCCTCCGTGAGAAGGGGGCGGAAAGCGGCGGGTCTTAGACAAGATGGCCGAGCTGCCGAAGGAAGATACGACGGTGAGATCGGCTTTTTTAATGCCGTAAAAGGAGATATAAGGCCAGCCTAGGCCGGGCGGCCCTTTGCATGTGTCAATCGTCCGCAGGCGGCTTGCAGACGGAGAAAGGAGGCGCGTATTTTAAATATCGAGAGCTGTGATGTGGCAGGCGTATAATGTATGCAATAGCAACAAAGGCCTGGGAGGGAAGACAATGAAGAAGGCACCAGGAAGGATATACGGCGTGAAACAACTGATTCAAACTTCATTATAGAGTGGAGGTATATTGTGCTTTATGTCAAGGACGATAAGACAGATCACGCTGACAAGAGACGATGCAAGAGGTTTAAAGAGCGCTGTGACGTCGAATTCGCCTCAGACGGCAAAATTTCCACTGGAATATCACGTGATTTTGCCTTGAACGGACTTTTCATTATGACACGGGATGTCAAAGTGCCGGGCACAATTCTCGATATCGCTCTTCATCTGCCCAATGGCGCGATCTCAAAATTGCGAGGTAAAGTAAGGAGATTCTTTGAAACAGTTACCGAAAAAGTCATAAGAAGCACAGACGGCATGGGCATCGAGATTATAGAAAAAGATCCAAATTATCTTCATTTCATCAGATCTTTACTCGCGAAGTCAGAAAAAGATTCATCTTGCCAGACGTCTCAAATGGACGTGGAGTTTATACAAAAGCGACATAGAGAGCCGATGCCTGAGAAACGGACAGTCAAATACGATGGAAGACAGAGAGATTTTTATGATAACGAACCTCAGCCCTTGAAAGTGCGATGTAAAGAACAGGAACAACACCTCATGCATTTGGATTCAGAAAATAAAATGACGATCAGAATAAGTTTTGACGAAATACTGCTTAAACACATTTCAGAGAGGCCGAAGGCCTAGAGCGAAAAATTGTTCACATCAAAAGGACTGGAGAGGTTTTTCATCTAAGCAGTTTTGTTCTGGCACAACAGTATGGAGAGTACGATAGGCATTTGATACCGTAAGTGCAAAATACTTCTAATATGTACTCGACAGCATTTCCGTATGCAGGTTTTGTAAACGTTTTTCTCAACTTGGGCAAATTGTGCATTAATTGTTATTTGATGGCCCTGATGAAGTACCCCCATCGGGTTCGTTCCTGTGCCAAGGGTATAATTTACCAAGACAGTCAGGACAAATACCGTGACTGAACTTGACATCTGCATGCTCTGAAAAATATTTCTCGACACTGTGCCAATAGTTTTTATCATCCCGTATGCTTTTGCAAGAAGCACAGATAGGAAGGATATCCTGAAGCTCTGTGATGTCTGTAATGTCTTCAAGAACTAAAAGCACAAATGATTTATCCTGATATTCAAAGGGCGTTGCTGTCACAAGAAAGTGATACTCTCGCAACACATCTCCTTCTACTACCCGCAGAGTGTGAGTCCGTCGAAATTGCTTCAGCCCCTGAAAGGCGGCAGTGATAGAATTCCGTATAACGCAATCCTTGCACGCTTCCGCATATCCGCATCCCTCGGGTTTTTCCATGGAGTGAATACAGCGCAACGCGTGCCAGCATCCCATCTTGATGTATTTCCCCTGCTCCATCTCAAAAAAGGAACTGGCGGATTGGTTGTAATCAATGATATGCGCCTTCTCATCAACAACAAAAATAGACAACGGCATCGCATCGATAATGAAATTAACGAAACTATCTCCTTCAGCGAGTCTTTTTGACATTAGAATCCTTTCCGTGGCGAAGTTAATTTTTTATCCTTTTTTATTGAGATGGTTGTCAAGAAAAAGGAGCAATGTCTGTCAAGGCAATGCAAAAAAGTACGGCAATGGCCGTTCCGACCTCCAGGGGGAGGACAAAGATTTCCATAGAAAGTGCAAGTCATTAATCCCGTTTGCAACATTTGTTAACGCAAATACTGACTATTAGTCACCTAATAATCTTCACCCTGGTCATCTCAGTTCGCATGGCATATTTTATTCCAAAGCATGCGGCAGCTTTTGGCATGTGTCTTTCGAGCAAGGGAAGAAATCCTATGTTAAAAAGGAGTGCTATGATCGCATTCAACGTACGCTGTCATATTGGATTCCGGACGGTCGTTTTGTTAGGCCGAATTGGATAGAGATTTAGGCACTATCCATAGCAGACATGTGACGCAAATTAGTGATGTCGCGCAAGGGCGAATTGCCGAACAGACGGCTGTACTCTCGGTTAAATTGGGAAGGGCTCTCATAGCCAACCTGAAACGCCGTGGATGCAGCATCCAGACCCTCTGTGAGCATTAACCGCCGCGCTTCGTTTAAACGCAACCATTTCTGGTACTGCAATGGGCTCATTGCCGTCAACGCGCGAAAATGATGATGGAAGGTCGATGTGCTCATATTGAGTTCAGTTGCAAGGTCATCGATACTCAACGGCCGTGTGAAGTTACCCCTCAGCCAATCGATTGCCCGTGCTATCTGTTGACTCTGACTTCCCGATGACGCCATCTGGCGCAGACGCACACCTTGATCGCCCACAAGCAAGCGGTAAAATATTTCTCGCTGGATGATCGGCGCAAGGATCGGGATGTCTTTTGACTCATCGAGCAAATCGATCAACCGTTGAAAGGCGGTGAGCAGCGGCAATGTGACCTCGCCAACCGCCATTGCGCGGCTTGATTGCTGCGCGCGCGGCGGGGGAAGATTGCTGTCAACCATCAGTTGTGACAGCTCGCGCTGATTAAGTTTCAATATGAGTCCCAGGTAAGGCTTCTCCCGGCTCGCTTTGATAATCTGGACAACCGTGGGAAGATCCACGGACGTGATCAAAAAATGGTGCGCGTCATACACGTACGTCTCGTCTCCTAGCAGGACACGTTTGGCCCCTTGTGCGATCATGCAAATGCGGGGTTCATACATGACGCTCGTCGGCTTGGTCTGTTCGTCC
>CAZNTS010000046.1:0-5313 GCA_964576045.1 uncultured Nitrospiraceae bacterium
TTGATTTTGAGATACCCCG
The DNA here is from genome assembly GCA_964576045.1 of uncultured Nitrospiraceae bacterium. Taxonomy (GTDB): domain Bacteria; phylum Nitrospirota; class Thermodesulfovibrionia; order Thermodesulfovibrionales; family UBA9159; genus CAZNTS01. Next base: position 20 of record CAZNTS010000046.1, read on the forward strand.
CCGTCTCTGCGGCGGGGAGGTTCATTGAACTCAGAAAAATATCTGGAACAGCACAAACGTGAGAGCGGCGCCCATAATACCGCCCAAAAGCACTTCCCATACAGTATGAATCTTCCAGATGACCCTGCTAGCAGCAATGCCCGCTGCCAGCACAAAGCAGAGCGAAGAAACGATTGTGCTGCTCGCAGTGTAAATCACCGCCACCCATACGGAAAAGGCTAGGGCGGCATGACCGCTGGGAATCCCCCCTCTAAGGGGGGTACCCTTCCCGAAGTGCGCCTTAGTCATGACCACAAGTATAAGGACGAGGACCACTGCCATTACGGAGACCTCTTCTCCTGAATGCTTTGCGATATGGAATCCTTCCTGAAATGCCTTGCGAATATAAGGAAGGATGATAATATAGCCTATCACTGCGGCTCCGAAGGCGGTTGTGAGAACTCCCCCTGCAGCCACGTCTTTGGCGATCTTGGCCTTTTCGTTGTGTTCAGGAGACACCATGTCCACCACGGCTTCAATAGCTGTATTAGAAAGCTCGGCGAGCAAAACAAGTATGACGGTGAGGGTAATGATGAGAAAATCAATTTTCGATATGCCAAGCACATAGCTCACGATCATGATGAAGGCGGCCGAATAAAGGTGATATCTGAGATGCCTCTGCGTCTTGGTGCCATGCAGAATGCCCTCTACGGCAAAGTTGGTACTCCTAATCCATCGTCTCAAGGGCATGCTGCAATCTCCTCTCCTCTTTTTTCATCTTTTTGGCCTGATACCTGTTTTTCTCATGATCATATCCGAGAAGGTGGAGGAACCCATGAATGAGGAGGCGTTGCATCTCTTTATCGAGGGGTGCTCCGTATAGGGACGATTGCCTCTTTGCCGCAACAGGGTTTATGACGATGTCGCCTAGCAGGAAGTGTCGGTCAGTGGGGATTTCCCCCCTGGCATTGTATATGGGAAAAGAGAGCACGTCAGTGGTATCGTTAACGCCGCGGTAAGAGGCATTAAGGTTTTTGATCCGCGTGTCGCCTGCGAGAATGACCCCTAATTCGGCTCTGTCAAGGGTGAATAATCTGAGAAGTCTCAGAGAGTCCTTTTTTATTTTCCTGAGATTTATCTTTATGAGCCTTTGATGATTCCGTATGAGAACTTTCATCGATGCCAAGGGTGCGTTCCCCCATTACCCCCCTTTCATTGCTCTTTGTTCCCTTTTTCGGTTCCTCACTGAAATTAAAGCCGGGATAATCAACCCTCTTGTGAAGTATGCCCGTCAGAATGTAGGAAAAATGGTTTTTAATCTCGGATATGTCCTTCAGGGTGAGTTCGCATTCATCCAATTGGCCTTCAAGGAATATATGGTTTATGATCCTGTCGACTAGCGCGGAGATCCTTGCTGGGGTCGGGTCCGTAAGGACCCTGGACGCAGCTTCCACAGCATCTGCCATCATCACGAGGGCTGCGACCCTCGTCTGCGGTTTCGGACCAGGATATCTGTATTCTTCCTCAGACGGATGGTTCCCGGATTCGTGGTCTTTCGCCTTCTGATAAAAGTATGTCATGAGGCTCGTTCCGTGGTGCTGTTGGATAATATCGATTATGGACTGGGGCATTTTGTACTGGCGAAGAAGTTCGACTCCTTCTTTCACGTGCGAGCAGATGATCATCGCGCTCATGTGAGGTGTCAGCTTCTCGTGCTTGCTCACTGTTCCAGAGTAGTTTTCCACGAAATACTCTGACATCTTAATCTTTCCTATGTCATGGTAGTATGCGCTCACACGTGTTAGAAGAGGGTTCACTCCTACCGCTTCTGCTGCGGACTCCGCGAGATTACCGACGATTGCACTATGATGATATGTGCCCGGAGCGTTGATCATTAGGTTCTTCATGAGAGGCTGGTTGAGATCGAGCAGTTCGAGGAGACTGATATCGGTCGTAACATCGAAGGCGTACTCAAGGACAGGCAGAAGCAGCGAGACCGTGGCGGTGACACTCAGGCCTGTGGAAGTTGCGAATACGATAGTCGATATTGCCCTGTCGGCGAACAGGTTCCCCTGAAATAACAGGAGGATGACTGCCGTGACGAGGTCAGCCCCGCCCACAACGAGGCCCCCTTTGATAAGGGCGGAGCGCTTTTTGCATCTTATCACGCTAAAGGCCGCCGTGAGACTTCCGACAAATGCATACACAGGGTATACTGCGTCATTCAGCCAGAGTCCAGAAAGTAAACTGACTATAAAGGAAAAGAATATGGCCGTATGGAAATCAAAAAGGAGGGTTGCCAGCATTGCTCCTACAGCAATTGGCATGCCGTAAACCGCCCCGTTGACGGAAAGGGAACCGAGCCCTTTCGAGAGGCTGATGAGTACATAGTGTGAGACCCTTCCGATTAAGATGGTAGTGAGGATCAGAAGTCCGAGGAGGATCAGCATGTTGTATTTCTTCATGTACTGGGGTTTGTACCTCAGGATATCCCTGTAGAGTATTGCAAGAAGCAGGCATGCTACGAGGAAGCCGCCGAAGAGGGATTCGATGCTGGTCCTGTTCTGGATCGCTATCGCCGTAAGAAGCGAAAGGACGACCAGCAGACCGTATTTCCTTTTAGGCGTAATCTCAGTCTGAGCTTTTTGGACTATCTGTACTCCGTTTTTCGTGCCTTTCATAAGCCTTCACAATCTCCTGAACCAGTTTGTGACGCACTACGTCTTTCTCGGAAAAGTAGACGAACATAATGCCATTGATTCCTTGCAGGATCCGTTCGACCTCTATGAGGCCTGAGGTTTTACCCTGCGGCAGGTCGATCTGCGTTGTATCGCCAGTGACCACCGTCTTAGAACTGAAGCCAAGACGAGTGAGATACATCTTCATCTGTTCCGATGTGGTGTTTTGAGCCTCGTCGAGAATAATGAAGGAATCGTTAAGAGTCCTCCCCCTCATGAACGCGAGGGGCGCGATTTCTATGACACCCCGTTCAATCAGCTTGGAGACCTTTTCCGGATCCATCATGTCGAAGAGGGCATCATAGAGGGGCCTCAAATAAGGGTTCACCTTCTCATACATGTCACCAGGAAGGAACCCCAGCCTCTCCCCTGCCTCCACCGCCGGACGAGCGAGCACTATTCTGCTCACTTCTTTCTTAAGAAACGCATTGATAGCCATCGCCATGGCAAGATAGGTCTTTCCGGTGCCGGCAGGCCCTATGCCGATCACAATGTCGTGGCTCTTTATCGCCTCTATGTACTGCTTCTGTACGTCAGTCTTGGGGATTATGAACCTCTTCTTCGATGAGACAGGTATGTGGTTGGTAAGCAGGTCCCTTAGAGATACTTCCTCACCGGCAGAGACGGACCTCACAGCGAAACGAATGTCCTCTGGATTCAGGGCGTAGCCCTCCTCGCTCAGTGATCGCAATTCGTCGATAAGCCTTTCGGCTTTCCGGACTGATGTTTGCTCTCCCTGTATGAATATTTTGCTGCCTCTTGAGCTTATGGTCACACCGAGGGACTCTTCGATGAGTTTCAGGTTCCTCGTGAGACTACCGTACAGGAGAGGGAGTTCCTTCTCAGCATCGAGATCAATCTGTGCAGTGACCGTATTCTCTCCTTTATCTCTTTAAGGCGACAAAAGTGTTAAGGCCATTGGTTTTCCTGAGCTTAAGGGCTAGCATTTCCGCCTCTTTTTTCCTCTCGAATTCCCCTATTCTGACTTTGTAGAAAATCACCCCTTTCGAGGCCGCCTCTCTTTTTATATACGTTTTGTAGCCTTTTGCCTCAAGCCTGTGCCTCAGTGCTTCAGCGTCCCTACGGCTTCTGAATGCGCCCGCCTGAACCGTATAAACGTCCTTATCTTTCAAAGGGTCTGCAGACTCAGTTGTTACGTCTTTATCTGCCACCTGAGCTGAAGATTGCTGCTCTGCGATGTTCCTGTTCTCTTTCACCGGTAGCGGGGCAAAAGGAGATGCCTTCAACTCGCTTGCAGGCGCTGCTTCAGGTGACTTGCCCTGCACTGATGAATCCGGGCTAACGGGGTGAGTAGGTGACGAGACTTCATTCTTCGGGGTGGTCAAAGCAGCCTGCGGATAGGCCGGTTCGTTTATGGACTGCTTTGCTGGAGCGGATACAGAAGGGGAAGACGCGCTCTTCCCAACGAAATAGCCCAAGGTGAATCCGCCAGTTGCGGCGACCACAATAATTGCGCCCAATACTATTCTGGCTGACAGGAGAAGGCCCGGTTTTGACCCGCAGCTTTTCATAAAACAAGCATAGCATCTCCATAGGAGAAAAATCTATATTTCATGGATATGGCGCATCTGTAAGCTGTCAGAAGTTTTTCCCTGCCGGAGAGGGCAGCGGTAAGCAGCAGGGGGGTCGAACCAGGGAGATGGAAGTTAGTTACAAGGGAGTCTACTACCCTGAATTGGTAGCCGGGAAAGATGAATATGTCTGTTTTACCTGTTATGTAACCATTTTCTGACGAATCGATAGTACGGTACCTTCTACTGAAGATACCTTCGATGGCCCTGGTTGTAGTTGTTCCAACTGCAATCAGCCTTCTCCCGGACCGCTTTACCTTTCTGATCGTGTCAAGAAGGTCTCTCCCCGCCTCAAAGCGCTCCTCCTCCATCGTGTGCTCTTCGGGATTCTCTACCTTTATGGACCTAAACGTTCCACTACCCACATGGAGCGTTAGGAACCGTACGATGACCCCTCTATTCTCGAGTTTACTTAATAATTGATCAGTGAAGTGGAGACCAGCAGTGGGAGCGGCTATGGAACCCTCCTTTTCGGCATAAACCGTTTGATATGATGTCATGTCCGCAAGATCCGCTTTTCTTTTGATGTAGGGGGGGAGGGGCATCGACCCGATTTCCCAAAGAATTTTCCGGATATCAATCCCGAACGCGAGCATGAGGGACTTCCCTTGAAGCATATCTCCCAAAGGCATCCCGGACAGGAAGACCTTACCGGAGTAATTCTCTCTGGTCAAGACTTCCCAAACGTCCCGACCGGTCTCTCTAACGAAAAGGATATCGAGCTTTCCCCCGGTCTGCTTGGCAGCCGTCAGCCTGGCGGGGAATACCTTTGTGTTATTGAGCAGCAGAAGGTCTCCTCCATAGAGGTACTCTGATAGATAGCTGAACTTCCTGTGTTCAATGGAGCCGTCTCGGCCGAGAACGAGCAGCCTGCAATTGTCCCTTGGAACTGCGGGTCTGTCGGCTACGAGGTACCCCGGGAGGTGGAAGTCGAGATCAGTCACCTTCATACAGATGTATTTCGGTTCCAGGGTAAAAGAAGGAC
>CAZNTS010000047.1:0-2797 GCA_964576045.1 uncultured Nitrospiraceae bacterium
GATGGCAGCGTGTGTAGAGGCTGCATTCTATGAGTTTGCAGTGCACGAGGGATTCGTTATCCGTTCGCTCGCTGTGGATGTCGAAGGGACACTGGACCTCAGGGGCCTCTTCATGATCGACGATGTCTCAGCAGGTTTCAAGGACATCAGGTACGTATTCACCATCGAGACTCCCGACGACGAGAGAGAAATCCGGGAGCTTGCGGAAAGAGTTGTCGCCCACTGCCCAGTTGTGGACAGTCTTGTGAAACCAACTTTTATCTCAGGCGATATCAGGATAAAAAGAGAGACGGAGAAAAAAAACAATCCTGTCACGGAGACACAGATACACTGAGGGAAAACCGGACATCGGACCTGACATGAAACGGTGCAGGACGCGGTTCACGAGACACTCAAGTCGGTCTCAACCTTGATATGAGGAAATATTCTACAATCGGATGGGGTATTTTTCAACTTCTTCCCGATAGGCGTTAGAAGTTAAGAGGAAGAATTCGTTAATGTTAACGGTTTATATCATGGCATTGAAATTGCTGTTAATTTTCCGCTCATGAACAATCTTCTGTTATGCACTCACAATCCGATGATGATAAAAAACTTCTACGGCATCCTCAGGGATGACGGTTTCATCGTCGAGATCGCCGACCATCCTGCTCTTGCGGTCCAGATGGTCTTCAAAGACAACTATATCGCAGTTATTATCGATTCGGAGTCATTTGGGCTTTCTGCTGAAGAGGCCGTGCGGATCATGAGGAGTATTTCGCCGGACATGCCCGTTGTTGTAGCAGGAAACGATATATACAGCGGAGGGGTCCTGAGCGTAAGGACGCCCGTCGACCTCGAGGAATTCAAGGAAGTCATTCATGCCTTGACAAGCTCAGCAAAACTCTAAAGAACCAGGAGGGAAAATTACTATGACGCCACGAGAGACGATCTTGAAAGCATTTGAAATGGGCAAACCCGAGAGGGTTCCTGTTACCGTGTTCGGAGGTGGAATGTGGTCGATCAAAGACTATGGATCGACTTTTCAGGAACTCGCATCTGATGCCGGAAAGATGACAGAGATGTGCGTTGTGGAATCCGAAAGGATCAGAAGTGATGTCGTATACGTGGGGTCCGGCTACAACAACTTCCATGCATCCGCCCTCGGAAAGGAGTTCGGCGTAGGGATCAAGTACCGTGAGATAGGCGCACCCGATCTGACAGCCCATTTTGTAAATTCCGAAGAGGACATCGCGAAGCTAAGGATCGACGATGTACACAAGGACCCGGTCATCCAGACGGTTATGGAGGCGACCCGGAGAGTAAAGGAAAAAATAGGCAAGAAATACCTTGTCACCATGACATGTTGGGGACCCTTCACCCTCGCAGCCCGGTTTGTAGGTGAAGAGGCCTTTATGAAATACACGTTCAAGAAGCCCGCCTTCGTCGAGAAGATGGTCGATTTCTGCGCTGACCTTCTCATCCGCCTATACGAACCACTTGTAGCTGAAGGTACGCTGGAATGTCTTAGCATTGCGGACCCTACGGCATCCGGAGACCTGATTAACCCCAAGCAAATGGAGCGTTTTGCAGTACCGCCGCTCAAGAAAATGAGCGATTGGGCCAAGTCAAAAAGCGTCCATACCATCTTGCACATTTGCGGGAACACTAGCGACCGCCTCGAGATGTTCCTGAAAACGGGTTGTACAGTCATATTCTTTGATCAGAAAGTAGATATCGCAAAAGCAAAGGAGGTTCTCTTTGGGAAAATGGCCTTCGGAGGAAACGTCGCTCCGGTGCACGTGCTGCTCAACAAGACAGTGTCCGAGGTTGAGCAGGCCTGCAGGGAAACTATAGAGATCGCCGGAAAAGACGGGGGATATGTTCTGGTTCCGGGGTGCGACATACCGCCCACCATTCCGTACGAGAACCTGAAAGTCTTCCACGACGTAGCTCTTAACTGGAAGTATTGATGAAGCAGATAGTTGATGACAGCGGCAGAGAAATATGGACTGTCGCGGAAGCTGTGAACCAAGCGACACCGGCCATAATCTATGAGCCGGGAGCAATAGCCTCGAGGGGAGGTGAGAAAAGAGTTAGGAGAGGGTAACCCTGGGAAGGAGGCGTGACAGTGGGAATTTTCGAGGAACTGAAAAAAATATTCGTCCGGACAGAGAGCCATTCCGGACAACAAAAGGAGGCAAAAATGCCTGAAGTGAAGATGACGACCGAAGAAGTAAATGAGTACATGAAAAAGCATTGTGGATTTGTCCCCAGGATGTTTCAGATAATCAACACGGTAACTCCTGTTCCAGGAAAGACTTTTGCTGACTTCTATGAGAGCATCTTCGGAGACGGAGCCCTCTCGAAGAAAGTGAAAGAGCTCATGTTCATGGCAGGTGGGGTTGGCTATTGTTCACCGCGCTGCATCATCCATGTAATCCCCGCCATCAATGCAGGGGCGACCACAGGGGAAATCTTTGAGGCAGCTTCAGTCGGCATGATCCTGGCAGGTTTTGTGCCCGGGGGCCCCGGTATTCCTTACGCATTCGAGTACGCCTTGAAGTGCCTTGACATAGAAGCGAAGTACCGGAAAGGCGAGAAGTGGGAGTATCTACCACAACCAAAGTTCGACCACGGCGTGTTTTAATCCGGTCATGGGGGGAGTGTTTTCAACCTCCCCCCTATTCCACAGAAGACTTGCTTAATGATAAGGAGATGGTATGTTCAAGTTCACGAAAGATCAGAAAGTATGTAATCTTTCCGGCATCAAGATAGGCGGTCAGCCGGGGCAGAATCCGCCGTTCCTCATAGCATC
>CAZNTS010000048.1:0-3043 GCA_964576045.1 uncultured Nitrospiraceae bacterium
GTTTCTTGCCACTTCTCCCAAAGCCTCCGCAGCGCCCCAACAGCTCATCGTATCGTCAAAGGCCCTGAAGATGCGCTCCCATTTCTGCATCATAAGTTCCGGGGCACGTCTCGCTACCTCTCCCAGCACCCTTGCGGCACTGAAGCGCCGTACCATATTCTCGTCGTAAAGGAGAAAGATAATGTTCCTGAGCTTGGAGTGGTCTTTTATAGCCTCTTCCGCAAGGGAGGCAGATACACGAGGATCGGAAATGACCGTTTCACGATCCTTACTCGTTTCTGTATTTTCTTTCTCCGGCATACCTCACATTAATGTGCAGTACGATAAAAGTCAAGTCAGTAAAGCGGATAGGCCGGCAAAATTCGAGATCCCGAGAAAAAGCAAGTGTGTCAACAGCAGGAATTTGCTATCATAAAAGTACCTTTGACTTACAACTGGGACAGGAAATGAGCATCTCAAATTTTTTCAATTCCTCAGTCGGCATGTACGTTGCCCAGGCATTTTCTCATTCCCTCATCGCGGCTTTAGTGGTGGACAGGGCGATCCAGGCATGGAGGATTAGCAGCCCCCTGATGAGGCAGCGCTTCAGTCTTATTGTTATTCTATTCCCGCTTGTTTCTTTCCCCATTTATCAGATAATGGATCCCGAAAGAGGCTCTCTCTCCTTCAGACTCGATACGCTCTTTGACATTAACAGATGGCTGAACCTTGAAATATGGGGCTTGGTACCGGTAAGCCTCCTTTTTATCATCGTCCTATTCGTTACTAGCCTTGTCTTCCTTTTTCAGGAAATGATCCCAATCATAAAGCATACCATTGAGACAAGAACGTCTAACTCCGCAGAAGAAGCATGCATCGAGCATTCTCTTGTGTCGAGGGCACTGGAGTCTCTCCCCGGCGAAAAGCCCAGTGTCTCAATATTGAACGACGACGAACTCATCCTTTTTTCGACAACCGGGAAAAGGCCCACTGTCTTTGTCTCATCAGGACTTGTTGAGGGATTAGACACCGACCAACTACAGGCCGCAATTGCCCACGAAATTGCACATATTGCAAGAAACAGACGCCCTCTTCTTGTGGCGGTGTTTATCATGCGGATTCTGATGTTTTATAACCCAGTCGTGCTTGTGGAGTTCAGAAGGATGGTCCAAGAGGAAGAAAAGATATGTGATGACATCGCCGTCTCATTGACCAGTAAGCCGCGCGCGCTGGCTCAGATACTCAGGAAGTTCAATCACAGGAAGGAAGAATTTGACATCGACAGGATGAAGGAGATATTAAAGCTTGGTGAGGCACTTGAGGATTACAGTCACAATGTCCACTTGGAAAACAGGATCAGAAGACTCGAAGAAGGGAACATCCAAAAAATCGGCGGAGAATGGATCAAATTCTTGCTTACGCTCATCGTAATTATCTTTATAAACTATTTTGTCGTATAAAGTACGTGAGGTGAATTGTGTATAAGAAAGTTCTCGGACTTTTCTATTTCGCGGTGGCTTTGGCCATCCTCATTTCGGTCCTGAAGATCACGAACTGGCTGCCCGGCGTCCTCCAGGAAGGCGCAATGAAAAAATACTCTAGCATCGACGATGTGATGTCGAAGCTCAAAATCAAAGACCTCCATGTGCCATCATACTTCCCTCAGAGTGTTGTATGGCCTCCCTCAAGTATCATGGCCCAGTCTCGTCCTTATCGGGCAGTGTTCATGGAGTTTACCAGCGCTAGGACCGGCGATGTTAACCTAATCATCTCGCAGGTCTCGGATAGGGGGTCCATTAACGATAACAAGATTTCCTTAGTACAGGTGAAGGAAAAAACGGCCTATCCGCTGAAAGGCAGGAATGCGCTCCTCGAGGTGGGGCTCTGCAAGAACGACATCCCATGCAGCAGGATCTCCTGGCATGAGGGCACCAGTACTATTACGGTAACGATGAGATCAACGCCCTTTGAACTTCTGAAGATAGCAGACAGCATGCTCTACTGAAAATACGGCACACCTCAAAGTAATTTGACAATCTTCTTTAAAAATGCTACAAAATAAGAGTCCATTAGTCTTCTTTTGCAAGACAACTGGTACAGGATCACAGACGGTACTTAAACGCGAGAGCAAACAATTTGTAAAGCGTTTATATGGCGCTGAATTGGACTGATGATCTAGCAACTGGCTCGGATGAAATTGACGAGCAGCACAAAGAGCTCTTCTTAAGAACCAATACCTTTACTGATGCCTGCAGGCAGGGAAAAGGTAAGGAAGAGGTCAAGAAGGTTATACAGTTCCTGGATGATTATGTGGTTTCGCATTTCTCCAACGAAGAACAATATATGCAGAGATACGATTACCCGGACTATTTGGCTCATAAGTCGCAGCATCTTGACTTCATGGAGACCTTTTCAACACTGACAAAACAAATTGTTGATGAAGGGCCTGGCGTCCATCTTGTGATACAGACCAAGGATATGGTAGTTCAATGGTTATTGAGCCACATACGCAAAGTTGATAAAGCATTGGGCAGTTTTCTTAAGACAAAGCGCCTTTCCCAGTAATTCTTTTCTTTAATTGAAGGAATGCAGGAACATTCAGAAGGACTGCCAGGGAAACATGCTGCCCTTCACTATGATGATCCTCTTGGCAGCGTTCTTCCTCGCGACCATGATGTCCGGCGGATGGCTGGTATGCTGCATAGAGGAAAATGCACTTGATGCCGGCATTGCTATTTCACTGAACATGGAAGCATAAACGAATAGAGATCTCAGCTCCACCGCGGATAGGCTTGTCGTTTACAGGGGATGTCCATGGTATCGTGCAATGTCTTTTTGCTGCACGTTGTCACTTGACGAACGCCTAGCTGCAAAGTTCGTTGGCCGACTTCCAGATGGAAGACAAGGAGTCGCCCGTAACTTCAAATGCGGTGCTGCCAGTTTGTCAGGCAGGTGACCAGCGACATTCGCGTTGCGCATTGCGATGTGTAACCTTGGAGACCGTGTATGGGAGAAGATTAAAAACACGCATATACTTCATCATATTTGCTGACCTATCACTTCG
>CAZNTS010000049.1:0-7443 GCA_964576045.1 uncultured Nitrospiraceae bacterium
ATCGGAACTTTGCTGCAGTAGCTGCGGCCTCGTGTTAAAGGACAGAATCGTTGAGACTGGGCCCGAGTGGAGACGTTTTTCCGGAGAAGGAAGGGAGGATCCCAGCAGGACTGGAATCCCCACTTCTATCGCACAGCATGACATGGGGCTTGCCACAGTAATAGGAGTCGCCAACAGGGACGCATCAGGAAGGTCCCTAACTGGGTCGATGAAGTCCACCGTAGAGCGACTGAGGACATGGGACAGGAGAAGCCAGGTGCACGAGTCCGTAGACAGAAACCTTAGGCAGGCATTTTCCGAGTTGCGAAGGCTGTCGGAAAAGCTTGCGGTTTCGGAGTCCGTCACCGAAAGGGCGGCATACTTCTATCGGAAGGCACTCGAGAGGAACCTGGTCAGGGGAAGGTCTATCACTTCAATCATCGCTGCGTCACTGTATGCTGCCTGTCGCGATGGACAAATCCCTAGGAGTCTGAAGGACGTCGCCGCGGTCAGTACCATAAAGAAGAAGGACCTTGCAAGATCGTACAGACTACTTTACAGGGAATTGGATCTCAGGATGCCGGTTGCCGACCCAGCCCGATGCGTATCCGCTATTGCCTCCCGGGCGAGGATGACAGAGAAGACGCAAAGACGGGCCCACGAAATATTGCGCCTGGCACAGGTAGCAAGAATATCTGCAGGCAAGGACCCGATGGGTCTGGCGGCCTCGGCTCTGTACGTAGCCTGCACCTTGGAAGGGGAGGAAAAGACTCAGAAGGACGTCGCAGAGGCTGCTGGGGTGACCGAGGTCACCATTAGGAATAGGTACAAAGGGCTCAGACAGGCGCTCGGCATCTGAACGCTTTTGCGATAAGCAAAGATAGAAGAGGGCGGGTTGACCCATTCTTGGATCAACCAGCATTGGTCTGCCGCGCGTATTGTCGGCTAACTTTCGGTCTTCCCTGTGGGCTCGGGGGTAGATGTCGCAGGCTTCTCTGAACTCTGTACGACCTGCCCAGAGGCAAACCTCTCCGAGACTTGGGTGATCTTTATTCTCACGTTTTGGCCCCGTTGTGTTCCGGGAACAAAGACCACGAATCCCTCTATCCTGGTTATGCCGTCGCCACGTCTGCTGATCTCAGAGATACTCACGTTGTACTCCTTACCGACCTCGACTGGCTTGTTGGAGGAACCAGAGCGACCTCTGTATCCTCCACGGCTGCCATACCCTCCGCGTTGTCCGAAACTCATTCTATTTCACACATCCTACCGTTGTTTCATCCAGTGGGACACGGCCTCGTTGAGGCCTAATTAAAGGGGCGCAACAGTTCACTTAGGTACGGGCATTAGCCCCGCCCGTGCTCTTATCCTCGATGTTGATTTGCTGTGTGAGTGAAGAGAATCATCTACTTCAGGCAAGCAATGAGCTCGGTGCTTTTCGCACCGTGTCTTCGGACGAGCTTGTGGCAACCATGGCCCGCAAAGTGTCGCTAACCCTTTGGAAACAGTACCCGGATTTACCCGTAGCAGTGGACTTGACCGTGCCGCGGGTCGGAGATTCCCCAATGCTGTGTCGGATAGCGTCAATCTGCAGGTAGATTGAGAACGAGTCTCTAGGGAAGTTCGCTCACCATGGTTGGAGTGAAAGAGAATGATGGTGAGCAGCATGACAATCAGATTCTCAATGAAAGATTCCGATCTTTGAGTCATCCAGGCAGGGCTATAGGGGACGGGCAACAATCTCAGTCGCCAATGCGCGCTACGGAGCCATCCCAAAGGCCCAAGTCGACAACCCAACGGGTTGAGTTCCTCATTACGGTGGTACTCGCCGCCGTCTTCGTTGTCTTCTTCGTTGCTGATGAAGACCCCTACTCACTCGGGGCCGGCTTCTTCTCTCTATTCGTCTACGCCATCGCGGTAGTATTCTCCTTTACCCTTGCGCGGAGACCTAGGGCCATCCCCATTCTCGTTGTCCTTTCCCTTGCTGCCGTGGGTCTATCGTGGGCCGTTCGCGGAGACGGCTACCCTGTCACGAGCGCCACCCTTTCCTACACATCGACCTGCATTAGTGTCACAAACAGCACCACGGGTTATGTCTACCAGGCGTGTCGGGCAGTCCCGAGCTCTGGCCAGGATGTCGCAGCTGCCCTCGGGTGGAACTTCCTCGCCTGGGCGCCGCTGATGGGGTGCCTGCTCTACGAGATCCCATTCAGTGAGCGAGGGAGGATCCTCACCTACGGCACTGCAGCCAGGATGCTGAGAGGCGCGGTCCCGGCTGCCGCCCTCATGTTCATCCTGTTGGGGGCCCGTTCCTCTGGCCTAATCGGATCCCCAATCGTGGGACTCGGACCCCTTGACCCCTACGTGGCCTTCCGCGAGTGCGACAGCACCTCTTCGCTCAACGGGTGCTCCTTCAACAACAGCCTGTACCTGCTTGTGGACTTCCTGTTCTGGCTGGCGATTGCACTGCTCTCGGCGTTGCTGGCCGGCGAAGCCTACGTAGCCTACGAAAGGACACGAGGCCGCAGAAGCTCAATCGAACCCCCAGCGAAGTGGGCCGCCGTGGCTCTGGCAGTCCTGGCAGTACTAGGAGCGACGGTCGTCCCTGCGACTCTGACCCAAGGAGGGGCCATCGTGACCTCAGGGAGCTCGTTCCAGTTTCCCTCCTACGACTACTACCTGAACATACCCGTGGCAGCAACCCAGCGATTCACACTGGTCGGGTCCTTCTCGTCGAACATCCCTGTGGACGTCTACCTCCTCAATTACACCCAGTGGGACAATAGCTTCGGCCCCTATTGCCCTCTGCAGACCACAGCCTTGTTCATCAATGCTACTGGAGGAACCATCGACGCACCGACGCCTCGAGGATCGTACAACCTCGTTTTCTGCCCGGTCGCCCAGCCTCCGAGCGAGGTCAACGTCACTATACTGGTGACTTCTCCCATTCGCTTCTCCCCTTGGAGCTAAGCCCTGGCCGTGCTTGACTCGGGACGCAGTTCCTCCAATCATCCTCCATCCGTGTTCTTGAATGCGTCCTGGGCAGTCTCAACTTCCGCCATTGGTAGAACCAGCTAGTCGTAGGCGCCCCAAGAACCCGGGGTAGACCGCAGTCTCGGTCACTCGCTAGACCACCTGGACGTATCCAATGATGGTGTTCCCCCAGTAGTCGTAGACGACCACCGTGTAGGCCCCAAGAGACAACTGGTGAAAAGCATACGTGGACCCGGATTGGCTCCAGTAACCGGCTACCACGGAGGTCTCCTCGACCACCTCTGTCTGGTTCATGGTTTGATGCCCGCCTAGAAACGCTCTGACCGTAGCCGAGGAACTATTGGGTTGGAACAGATAGTTGAAGGTAAATTCGGCGGGGCAGAGGTAGCTAAGGGAGGGGTCGTAGAGCAGAAGGGGCGTTGGCTGTGAACGGTTGTTGAAGAGTTGGTCGTAGGTGTAGCTGCCCGAATAGACGTCGATTGCTGTTACCTGGCCCTGCCCGCAAGGGCCCTTTGCGTGGTTGACCATCGAGGTCGACGTTAGATTTAGCTCGTGGGGGTTTGTGTTCTCCACCTCCGCCGTAACCGACAGGTTCTGACTCTCAGAGAGCGTTGTCGGCAGGGTGGCCGTGAGCTCGAGACCGAGACCATTGACGCTGGAATGAATCGTTGTGGGTCCCTTGTATCCCGGCGGCGAAATCACTTGGAAATACGCGAATGTCGTCAGGTTCCATTGGTCCTCGGCCACCAACGTGTACTGACCCGGAGGGAATGGGTGGAAGTATGGAGAGCCCGTATTTGCTTCTTGGATGTCCGTCATGGGCGCCGACGTGTCCCAGTAGCCGAAGAGGGCGCCGTTGAGGTCCCCACACGTGGTGGCGCCATGCCCGTTCGGGGCGCATGATAACGTTGACGCGTTGACCAGCGTCTGCCTAACTTCGGGTGGGATACTCGACAGGTTGTACCTAGCTACTGCCACGTCAGACATTGGAAGTATCACCACGATGTTGGGGTTTGGAAATGAGATGCAGCCAATCGCGACTGGCGGTGCTAGGGCGAGTTGGCTCCCTACCGATGACAGGTTGGTAGCAGCGAAATGCCCGCTGAAGACTGCGAACCCGTCAAGAGCCCAGTTTTCACCCCAGTTAGGAGAGTTGCCACAAAGGAAGTCGTTCCTATCCCAACTAGATAGCACGGTTGAGTATCGAGGGGTCAGCGAGAGGTTCGAATGCAGAGTGTTCCACAGGGATACTCTTGCGGATAGTGCTCCGCCATAGGTTATGCTCGTCGAATTCAGTTCAATCTGAAGCTGCAGCCCTGAGGATGAGACGGGGGACGAATAGGTGAAGGAGCGCTCGTGTAAAGTTGTCGAGCTTGTCACTGTCGGTACCGAAGTCGATGTCTGTCGGTTCCCTATGCCCGCAAAGTAACCGACTCCAGCGCCCCCAATTACCGCCAACATCAGTATGACGGCGACGACCTCGTTCTTCAAGGGGTCACCGTGTAGTTCCCATTCGGCCAGTCGACCATCACATACGTCTCAACACCTTGCGACAGCTTGACTACTCCGTAGACATTGTACGCACCGGCCATCCCTCCAACGTTGAAGAAGTACATGCCCGAGGCTTCTTGGATTGAAACCCAGCCAGTGCTGTTCGTGGCATAGGTCTCTAAGGGGCACGCCGGGTAGCTGATCCTAGTACCGTTGGGAAGTACCACGGTTCCATTACCTAGGACGGCAGAACCGCTGGGAACGCCATGGACGCATTCCTTCAGGGTGGGACCTCCCGGCGTTAGGGCGATGTCGTCAGCCGATGATGCAGGGCCAGCCAGGACCTTAATGCCCGCAACGGGATGCCCCGAAGTCTCGTTGACAACGTGAATCAGGAGGCCGGCCTGAGGCGTCCCAGCCTGGGACACGGAGAAGTGGAGCAGCGCAACCTGCCCCCACTCGTCACACACAGCGACGGTGTATTCGCCTGGGGTGAAGGGAGTGTAGGCAGGGATGTCCCACGGATATCCTTCGCCGAGAATGGGTATGTTGAGCTCGCTGGAGAGGTTCTGCAGGTTCCAATATCCAGCGGTCGTGAAGCTCAACGACATGCGGAACGGCCCCAGGGTCTGGTTGCTCTCATCCACGCTGTAGAGTCCCGTGAGGTTCACCTGGTCGCTATCTGGCTGGAAGATGATGTGGTCGATGCCGACCCCCTCCATGCACATGTAGCCGAAAGTCACGTTTGCTGCGCTTTGGACGTCCTGCAAGTCGTAGTTCCCCTGAAGCACAGCCGCCTCAGCGGGGAGGCCGAAGTAGCACGGCGGCCATAGTGCCACAGGGACACCATGCATGCGCCAGTCACTGGATGGCCTCACTATGTTGACCTTCGGTAGGGTGTTGACTATCGACAGAGATACGTTCAGGTGCTGTCCCACTTGCAGCTCGCTCGCGTTGGAGGACACAGTCAACCGAAGCCCGCCAGGATAGGAGACAGTCGCCGTTGAGGTCGAGCCTAGTTCAGTCCCTAATCTTGGGCCCGACTGCGTCGTCGAGGCCAGCCCTAGGCCTCCAGCAACAATTAGGATAATCATCACGAATAGCGCAGTCATGGAACCTGTGCCAGGCCTGCGGATTCGTCTCAAGACTAGCAGGAGGTTCAGCCGGTGGGGCGTATAGTTCTATTTTCGAGAACGCTTCTGTTCTCTTCGTGAGAACATATTTGAGTGGGCAGACTGGCTCGTAGGCCGAGAACGAGCAGGAATGGCGGGCTTTTTGAAGAGAAGAACCCCACTCGAAGGCGCAACCGGTATCTAATCTGGCTGCCAGTCTGCGCTGCCCCCCGGAAAAGCTCAGCTACTCGGTTTCCACGTTCACTTGCGCCAAACCCGTTGTGGGTGGTCCGTGGCACATGGTTCTCTGGCTTCGCATGCCATCCGTCCAACCCTTGATGGCACGGGGAATTCCGGCGGGTCGAAACAGAGATGCTCTGAGCCCCAGGCCCCCTGTCAGGGCACGGAGTAGACCTCGAGCGGCTTCTGTCTCAATGTGAGCTCGTGGGGCGAATCCTTCGAAGGCATTTTCGATCCCTCGTCTGCTTCCCTGAGCTCGTGCCTCAGCTGGACGATGTTCTCCTCGAGTATTATGATCAATCGTTTAAGCCGGGCCCGCTCGCCCGCACTCCACTCTCCGCAGGCCGCCCGCCGGTGGGCCAGCTTGTATTTCGTCCCCGTCATAGAAGTGGTGTATTCGTTGGCGTTGAGCTTCCGCACGTTCTGGTGGGCAAGTATGTACCAGTGGTACTCTGTGCCAACGGGAGCCCCCGATCCTTCGGGCGCATCCCATTTCCTTCGTTTGTTTACGTTGTATGAGAACTCCCATTTGTCAGGAGCTAGCTTGGTCTCCTTCCATTCCCCCTGCCTGTAGTACCAGCTATGACTCCCGCCGACCCTCATTCCGGTGTACTTCCTGCCTTCAAACTCCTTGATGGCGTTGTAGCCCGCAGCCGTGTCCTCCACGCAGATAGGGTTTGGAGCTCCGACAGAATGGACGGACCCGTTCTCAGTAATCACAGTTTGCGCACCTGCTTGGCGGCAACCATTGGGCGGCGCCTATGCTGTCGTGGACAGGCTTCCCAGCCCTCGAAGTCTTGCCCTTTCCCCTTTGGGCCTTCTTCGCTCATGAATCAGCCGGGCCGCGGCGCTACATATTAGGCGAGAGAAGACGAGAGGGGAACCTGGATGGGAGAGAGTTCGGCGAATCTGAAAACTGCCATGGGCCGCCAGATAGGCTGGAGACAGCGGATGCAGAGCGAGCACGCCGAGCCCCAACCCGGGCTTTAATACCGGGTGAACCAACGACCGTGCATGAAATTCGGGCTTCAGCACCCCAGCTTCACGTTCGACGGGCCCGAGAATGAGATTTTCGGGACACTCAGGACTAGGGCCCGCAGCGCCGAGGAGTACGGCTTCGACAGCTTCTGGGTCATGGACCACTTCCACCAGATACAAAACGTCGGGAAGGTCGGCGAACCCATGCTGGAGGGGTGGACCACCATTTCATTTCTTGCCGGGGTCACGAAGACCATCAAACTTGGAACCCTCGTCACGGGAAACATCTACAGGAGCCCGGCCCTGCTCGCCAAGATGGGGGCCACAGTCGACGTCCTCAGCGGAGGAAGGCTGCTCATGGGAATCGGGGCGGGGTGGAACGAAGAGGAGGCCAGGGCCTACGGTATCCCCCACTACGACGTCCCAGAGAGACTCAGGAGGCTGGGAGAGGCTCTCCAAATCATTAGAGGGATGTGGACCAGCGACGGCTTCTCTTTCAACGGCAGGTACTACAGCACCAGAAACGCCTTCTGCGTGCCAAAGCCTGTGCAGAAGCCTCATCCTCCAATCCTCATCGGGGGGAACGGGGAGAAGACTACACTAAGGCTGGTGGCAAAGTACGGGAATGCCTGCAACCTTTTCGGAGGTG